>JAJRTT010000087.1 GCA_024278155.1 Bacteroidota bacterium
ATATAATAGTTTGCCCGGTCGGCAAAATAGACCCGTTGCATAGGATTGGCAAGCCATCCGCTCTGTTGTACGATATCAACAAAAATGGAGAATTGTGCATTCCGGCCGATGATTTGCGAAAAGCTAAAGGACAAAGAATAGCTGTTTCTGTTCTTTGTGTCCAGGGCAGTTGGTTTGAACGGCCTCCAGGCCGTTGCCCCGTTTTTGTCGATGATGTTGCCGCTTTCATTCAGGATATCCACACCCGAAAAAAAGCCGTTGTTGAGGTTTTCTCCGGCCTCAAAATAAGAAATCAGTTCGGTAGGGAATTCGGGTTTCCATTGGTCGAAATAAACTTTTCCTTTTAGGCCAATTTCCGTGTTCTTCTCGTTGAAAAGCTTTGCAACACCACCTCCCAAACCAAAGGAGATATAATCATATTCCGTTGAGAAACTCAGGTTCCCGCTCCAGATGGTGTTCCTGTTGTCGGAGCTGTGGCTGTAAGAAAAGGTGGCATGTGTGAGCACATCGGATTTGGATGCGCCGGACGATTCCACCCAGGGGCTGCCGGTTATGGGGACAACGTCACCGTTAAAGTTTTTGTCATCGTCATCGTCATCGTCTTCCCCTTCGCCCGAAGATGCGCCCGTAAATGGGTTGAGGTTGCTGGAAGAGGCCGATGTATAAGCCGAGATACCTCCATCTATTTTCAAAATATCATCATCGTTCAAAGGAACTGAGATAACAAGGGTAGGGGTGGTGTTCGACAGTTTCTCACTACCAATACCACCGGTTACGGCTGCGTTGCTGCCATCCTGGACATAAATGCTGGTGAGGAAATCAACCTCGGCATTTTCCAAAACACGTTTTTTGTAAACTTTTGAAGTATCCTGTGCGCTTTTCTGGGCAAACCCGGAAACAGTGATTATCATTGTTATTATTACAAGTGTTCTCTTCATTTACTGTTTGATTGTTTTCAATATAAACCAGATAGTTATTGGGTATTTGCCTTTTGCCAAATAGAACACGGAAATCAGGATCAAGGGCCCAATCAGTGTTTCTTAAAGCCACTAATTGCATCCACAGCCGCCGCCTGTCTTTCCGCCATTGGCTCCCGAAGCCCCTTCGCGGTATGAGTGGAAAGTTGTTTCAAAACGGTTGATTCTCCGTGATGCCAGTTTCATGTCAGGGTCGTTGAGGTTGATTTTCTCATATTCCCGTAAAACTTCGCAGGAACTCAGCGAAATAAGCAAGATTGATCCGATTGCGATTTTTTTTATCATTGTTTGTTTATTTTTATGTTTTCGGATGTGTGGATATTCCCTTCATCATCTATTATGACACATTCGATATTGGGCAATTGGTTGATCCGGTCGAGGCCCACATCCACACCCATGACGAAAATGGACGTGGCAAGGGCATCGGCCAGTTCGGCCTTGGGCGCAAATACCGTTGCACTGATGATCCCGCTTGAAGGATAACCAGTCCGGGGGTCGATTATGTGCGTATAGCGTTTGCCATTGAAAACCACATATTTTTCGTAATTGCCGGAAGTGACCACGGCCCCTTCGTTAATTGGCAAGGTGGCAAAGGCATTGTCCTTGTTCAGGGGATTGGTAATGGCCACTTTCCAGCTTTCGCCATTGGGCTGTTTCCCCCAGGTGTTCATGTCGCCCGAAGCATTGATAATCCCGGCGACAACCCCTTTGGAAATCAGTAACTCTTTGGCTTTGTCGGCAGCATAACCTTTCCCGATGGCCCCAAAACCGATTTTCATCCCTTTTAGTTTCAGGAAAACCGTTTGCTTCCCTTTATCAAGGACGATGTTTTGATATCCTGTTTTTGCCACGGAAGATTTAATTTCTTGTTCAGAGGGCATCTCTGTCATGCTGCCATCGAATTTCCAAATCCTGTCCATAGAGGCGTAACTGATGTCGAAAGCACCATCGGTCAATCTTGAAATGGCAAGTGACCGTTGGATCAGGTCAAAGAGTTCCTTATCGACTTTCACGGGTTTTATCCCTGCATTTCGGATGATTTCGGAAGTTTGGGAATCAGTGTCCCAGGAGGAAATGAGTCTTTCGATACGGGTGATTTCAACCACGGCCAAATCAATGTACTGTTTTGCACCCACGGAGTCATTGGCGACCACGGTAATATCAAAGCGGCTCCCCATCAACTTCAGGGTACGGCGGAATGCCTGCTGGGCCTGAATTGAAAATGTGGATGCCAGGATGATTGAAATCAGATAAGCCTTGATCATGGATATTTATTAGAAGGATTCCAGTAATTTAATGTATTCGGAAACTTCCATCTTTTCATAACCCGTTCGGCCAAGGACATTTCCCTCCTTGTCCAATACCACCACCATCGGGAAGAAACCCTGTTTATTGTATTTTTCGGCGAGTTGCATGTTTTTCTCTTGCTGGACCGATTCCAGTTTGTTTTTTCTTTTCCTTGGGAAATCCGCTTTCAGCAAAATAAAGTGATCCTTTGAATATTCCTTGAATTCATCGGTGTTCCATATTTCTTTTTCCAGTTTCATGCAGGGCGCACACCAGTCAGAACCCTGAAAGACAAGGATGATGTTGCGGTTTTCTTTTGCAGCGCTTGTTTTGGCTTCTTCAATATCGGTGAGCCAGTTCTGTGCTTGGATTGAAATAATCGAGCTGATAAACAGCAAACCTAAGATGATCGCTTTTTTCATAAATTGATTGATTTGGATTTTAAACGTTAAATATATGTTAATATTTCAATATGTAGTTGGGTATTTTTCTAAAACATTCAAAATGGGGAAAAGTTTCGCTTTGTATTAGATTATTTTTCTGGATAACTAATTGCACAGGGGAGAAATCCTGTTTTTTCGACATGGTAATCCTTTAGGTTTGAAACCCGGATCAATTTCGATACTTGCCGGGTCGTGCCTTATCAGCCCAATATCCTTTGCAAAGTAAACGAAGTATTGGTTCATTTTATCATTTCTTTAATACCAGCCCAACAAAACAACGATTGATCCACTTCCCATATCATGGATTGCCCTTCTTTTTTTGTTAAAAGTTACCGTTAAAAATGACAGCCAATCCAAAAGCCATTTTAAAAATGTGCGGAACAATGCAGGTATTATGATCAGGTTTTTCAAGACCCAAAACATCTTTTTCTTTGTAAAAATCAGTAGGTTGTGGTTCCATGTGTTTTTCTTTTCTCGTATTTGTTAATGTGCAATCATAAGGGAATTGCTTTTATTAATTATCTTTATTTTCTTCGCCAAAACAACAGGGGAAAATCAACCTCCTTAAATTATTTATAAACCGGGCCTCTATTTGTTCCTGTTCCATACGTTTCTCTTCCTGATGAAAAAGTGCCTGGTAATTTAAGTCAACTAAGATACTGTTTTCTTTTTTATGGTAGCGGGTTTGATTTTTCAGGTTTCGTTTTAAGTCCTTTACTTTAATGCTTTCAAGGAAGAGTTTAACATTGGTTTCAGGTTGTTGCATCACCTTCTTGATATTATAGCCCAAGCTCTCGGTTCTATAACCGACTGAGACAATACGGAATTCCTGGTTTTTCCATAGCAGTAAATCCGGGTCATCGGAGAATGCTTCGTCAAAAGTGGTTTTGTCTTCCGATAGTAGGGAAAAAATACTTTTTATTTTTGGATTGATAACATAAGTGTAAACCCTGCCGTATTGATCTCCGTTTTCAACTGAAACATGCAATTCGAATTTTTCCACATCCTTCAAATATATTTTGTTTGCAGCATTGTACCAGCCAAAACCCGTGAGTTCAAAACCAAATTTCTTCATCCGGTGGTCATGTCGCTCCTGCAATAAATCCCTGTAATCGTCTTTATCCCTTTTTACAATTTCCAGGTGTTTCTTCTTTTTGTCGAGGAAATCCTGCTTCTGTTTTGCAATCTCCTTTTCAATTTTTTGCTTTTTGTCTTTGTAGAAACGAGCCAGTGATTCAGCTTTTTTATCCGATAGCTTTACAGTTGTTTGTTTAAAGGACGCAAATTCATTGAATTTTGCATATTGCTCATGTTGTGGTCCCAGGAGGTCGGCTGCCATATTATCGATTTCCCACATGTTTTTGTCCAGGTTATTTACATATAGTTCCAATACTTTATCATTACAGGTTTTGTAAATACTTTTCAGTCGATATTCAAATTCCCTTTTATATTTTTTTGCAAAATATTTTGAAAGCATTTTCGAGGGGTTCAAAAAGATCATCTATCCTAATAAAAGTACAATATTTGTTTTTTACTTCGGTAATCAACCTGCTTAATATCTGTGATTTACATTGTTTAAAGATTTTTATAAAACCCCATCATTTTACTGGCTGTCATGTTAAAGTCAAAATTATCCTTTGCCAGGAGGCTTGCATTTCCCCCAATTTCCTTGCATAATTCTTTGGAATGAAGGCATTTCCCGATTTGCGTTATAAATTCTTCTTTATTGTTTGCGATTAGGATGTTTATCCCATCGGTATATGGAATCCCTTCTACACCAATGCTTGTGGAAATAATTGTTTTTCCAAGTGCCATCCCTTCGATTATTTTTATGCGGATCCCCCCGCCCGATAATAAGGGGACGATCATAACAGCTTTGTCCAATTGATATTCAAGGGAATCAGGGATATCCCCATCAACGATCAGGTTGTTGCTTTGTTGTTTGAAAAACCATTCGGGCATTTTTTTCCCGGCAATCCTGAACCTGAAACCGGGGAACTGTTTTGTCACAAAAGGGACAATATCTTCGATAAACCATTTAATGCCTTGCACATTGGGTTGCCAGTCCATGGAACCCAAATGATAAAATATGGGGAAATCATTGTATTGCTGTTCCAGGTTATAGGATTTGAGCATCTCGAAATCAAAGCCCATCGGAATGTCAATTACGGGTGTTTCGTTTGCCCATGATCGAAATGATCTTGCATCTTCGGGCGAAATGGCGATTATTCCATCCACTTTACCGGCCATTGTTTTTTCAAACACAAGTAATCTTTTGTTGGCAAGTTTCAGATAGGTTTTCTTTATCGGGTTGATTTTGTTTTTAAGGAATCTGTCCCAAACCCGGCTTTCCACATTCTGTGGACGGAGGACAATCCCCGCTTTTGAAAACCTACGGATTGTCCCAAGGTATAAACACATATAAACGTGTTCCAAATGGACTATGTCGAATTTTTCTTCCTGTAGTATGCGGATTAGCTGATTGTCGAAATCTTTTGAGTAAAAACGTTCGACAAAATAGGATTTGTTTGAAAAAAGGTTGGCAATGGCATTTGTGATTTTTGCCCTTGTATCAACTTTTGCTGACTCAAAACGGGTTTCTTCCTTGAAATCGATTGGTATTATCTCGGGGGCAACCCAGCTTTTAGGCGTGTTCAGGGCCAAGACCTTTAAGTCCGCATTTTGGGCAATCAAGCCCATTGCCGTATTGTATATGGAAAGTGCCCCGCCATCGTGGAGGGGAAATGGCATTTTATGACATATCTGTAATACTCTCAAAATATCTTATTTAAACTTGAAAACCCATTGTCCGATATTTGTTTTGCCCAGTCCTTTTTGGCTGGGGATGGTGTTTTGGCCTTACCTTGGTTTTAAACCTTTTATTGCTTTGTTATTGTGTTTTTGCCGGATTGCATCAACCACAGTGTTTATCTCCTTTAAAGTAATGTCATGGAAAAGGGGCAAACATAAAATATTGTCCGAAATCTTTTTTGCCACAGAAAGGTTCCCCGATTTATAACCACTGAATTCCGGGAAATCGGTAATAAGGGGATGGAAATATTTTCTGGTAATTATATTCCTGTTTTGTAGTTCCAGGAACAAATCATCCCTTGAAGCACCAAATTTAACGGGATCGATCATGATCGGGAAATAGGGGTAATTGTACTTGATAAACTCCTTTTCCTTTATCGTTCTTAGCCCTTCCATTTCTTTCAATAGTTCCCTATATTTGTATGTGGCGACTTTTCGTGCTTCAATGTTTTTGGCAATATATTTCAATTGTGCAAGGCCGACCGCCGCCTGTATTTCGTTCATCTTTGCATTAAATCCATATCCCGCAAGCCTTTGGTCTTCATCAAGACTCGTATTTTTAAGGGCATCGATTTTCCTTTTTGTGGCTTCATCATGGCAAATGACCGCACCCCCTTCAATGGTGTTGAAAACTTTGGTGGCATGAAAACTTAATACGGAAAGATCCCCAAAATCCAAAATCGGTGCACCATTAACCTCCACACCAAAACAATGGGCAGCATCGTAAATCACCTTTAAGCCGTGTTTTTTCGCCAAACGATTTATCCCTTCCACATTGCAGGCGTTTCCAAAAATATGTACGGGAAGTATGGCACTGGTCACAGTATTTATCGCCTTCCCGATTTCGGCAACATTGATGTTCAGGTCATCTTCGTCAATATCGACAAAAACCGGTTTTAGTTTGTTCCAGTAAATGGATTGGGCAGTTGCTACAGAAGTAAAAGGGGTCGTGATTACTTCACCTTTCAGGTCAAGTGCTTTTAAAGCGATCATCAGGGCGGTGGTCCCGCTCGAAAACAAACAAATATGTTTTATACCCAGATGTTTGCACAGGGCTTCTTCAAATTCGGCATGGATCGGGCCGCAATTTGTCAATTGGTGCGATCCCCATATCCTGTCCAAATAAGGCTGCAAATCGGCCATGGGGGGCAAAAAGGGTTTGGTCAACCTTATTGTTTCCTTTAGGGTTGGCTTATTCATGCACAGTTGATTTGTCATAATTAAAATTTGCCTTGCGGTTTAAAACCACATTGTTGACGAAAATATCCAAAAATGCGATTATATAAAGCACATTCATCCGAATGAAATTTTTCATCCTGAAATGGGTTTTGAAAACATTTGGGAAAAGTGCCATTATCCCCAGGATCGTCAGTATGCCGAAAACAATAATATGCCCAATTCCACGGGTTGCCATATACCCGGTGCTTATATAACACAAAAACAAAAAGAAAGGGATCAATAGCCTAACGTATTTGTGCCAGACCAACATGAGTTTTTGTTCGGCGTTTAACCCGGCCATAAGGTTTTTGTCTCTCAGTATTTGCCAAAACCCGGCCAGGTATCTTTTCGTCCTATTGTAATCATAAAGGAGTGAAAAATTGTTGTCGATTACCAGGCAATCCTCCTGCATTGTTATTTGTTTTGTCCTTAATATGCGCAAGCTGAGATAGAGGTCGTCTAAAATAATATTTTCGGGTATGGGGGAGTAGCAGTCTTTTTTAATCGCATAAAGAGGCCCGTAAACCCCGATGAGGTTTCCGGTTTTACTTTCCAATGATTTTATAAAGTTCTCGTGTCTTCGTAGCAGGGAAACACTTTTGCCCTTGTCACGATGGGAGATACATACGGATACCGCACCTATTTTATCAAAAGCCAGGGGCATGACTAATTTGTTCAGGATATTGTCCGATAATTCCTGTCGCTGGTCGCAAAATACAATGGTTTCGTATTTTGCTGTTTTCATGCCCATGTTCATGGAATGAGGAATTCCCCTCCGGGCTTTTTTCCCGATAATTGTTATCCCTTTTTCGTTTTTGAAACGATTTAGGGTTTCCCCACTCCCATCATTACTGTGGTCGTCTATTATGATTAGTTCATAATGTTTGAACCCGGAAAGTCCTTTCATTAGGGAATTGATTTTTTTTTCTAAAAACCGCTTGCCGTTATATGAGAGAAGGATAACGGAAACACTATCGATCCCATTGGTTGTTTGTTCCCCTGCATATGCTGGGTTTTTTTGATTGGCCAACAACCAAAGCGGATATGCAAGGTAAAGCATAATAAATGATGCGGTTATCCAAAGTACAGTTGCCATCAATCTGGTTTTATCGGTTGTTCTTTTTAATAAATCGAATTTTGTAAATTGATTTTAAGATCATGTACAGCTTTTCACCGGAGGCCCCTGGCAAGGATTCCTGTATTCTCCTTGATGTTTCCTTGGCCACGTCAAACCACCAGTTCTTTTTGTCCTGGTTACTGTAAAACCCGGCTTTCTTCACAAGTTCAATAGCTTTCAACCTGTCTGTATAAGGGAATTCGGGTGTCTCGAAAACAATCCGCGGGTTAATGGAATGGAAATCGTGTATTTTTTCGGTTGCTATTGTTCCTTCTTCCAAAACATAATCCCATTGTGATGTCCCCTTGAAAGGCAAGATCGTATAGAAATTAATATAGTCGCATTCCGATTTTTTCGCATATTCCAAGGACTCTTTCACGGTTTCCAGCGTTTCGCCCGGAGCTCCCATTA
>JAJRTT010000088.1 GCA_024278155.1 Bacteroidota bacterium
AATAACCGGGCTCCGCCACAAGATAATAAACACCATTGTTTTGTTCACAACTAATTGAAGGCCTGTGGAGTTCCCATGGTAGTGTTTGGTAATTGAATGCCCTATAGCTTGCATAATTGTCTGGCCCGTACACTTCAATTACCTTGGAGTAATCAGGTTTAACAACTGTGAACATGGGAAACCCTGCTGGTTCGGCAAATCCAAAATCCACCATTTTGTTCCCATTGAACAACTGTTGCAGGTTTCCCATTGCCGTACTGTACATTGTGCAATCATTTATAAATTCCCAAACAAGCGTAACTGTTTTAGCCGCTTCATCCACCTCGTACTCAATGGCCCTGGCCACTACGGGGTTAGTGTACTGACCATTGTTCCAAAGGGACAGGTTGCCATTTTCCAGTCTTTGAATATCGTGTTGGCCAGTAAAACCTATAGTATCGTTCAAAAAATCAAACTCATTGTTTTTACCACCCAAGCGCCAAAGAACAGAACCATCATTACGGTTTATTTTAGTTATTTCATTTAAATGACGTGACGACAAAAGAATGTTTCCATCTGTGTCAATATCCAGGGCGTTTGAATGTGTCCAATCAACAATGTTTGGACTTAGCAGCCAAACCGAATCCACATCGGCAAATCCAAAATGATCCATCGCTTTCCATTCAAATACCAGGTTCTTGCTATCATCAAATTCCTGAATTACTGCGCCTTTCACCGTGGCCGATTCACTACCCGGTAAATTATGGTTAGGCCCGAACCAATTATAAGACGACAAATCCATTTGGTGCGTTTCCAAGGCAAGTAACAGATAATGACCATTTTCCAGTATCTTCATTTCGTGGGGATCGGATTCGAAACCATTGACCGCGGCAATGGAATCTATAACTGTAAATGTGCTGTCCATTATCTGATAATTTACTGAGCTAACCAAATAATAGCTCATCAACCCATTAGGTTGCAACACAAAGCCAACGGGCAAATCCACAATATAATTGTTTTCTATTATTTTATAATAAACAAGATCGCCCACATTGTCAATGATCGTAAGTGCCGGATCATATGAGTATGGAGGCTCCAATGAATATGGGACAAAGAAGTAATACCCCTCCGAAGAAGCCGTGTCATAAACATGCACATTGATAGGGCAAAGGTTCTGTGTTTTAACATCATCTTTTCTTGCAATAAAAAGCATAAAAGCAATTAGAAGAAACCTGTTATTGAAAAAAATAGTTGTCATACTGTAGATTTTTGAGTGCAACAATAAATTAGATACTTTAACCCCAACCCAGAAAAAGACATTTCTTTAAAAAAAAATCAAACCTGTCCTTGCCTGCAGGTGGTATAAATTTCAATGTTCTAATCAATCAAATTCCAAAATATACAATTTGAAATTTTGATATTTAATCATTTAATCATTGTGATTTGCGATTTTCTGCCCATAAAAACAAGAATATCAGAAATACAATACTAAAATGACCAAGGTTTCATGAAAACCACAATTGGCCTACCTTATAAAATTTCGACAAAACTAAAACCAGGAAACCAATAATGCAACTTTATTCAATCAATGGAAGGAATACCACACCCAAACGCCCAGTTTCTTAAACCAACGGCAACTCAGCCATTAACAACTATTAAGTTCAAATAAAAAAAGGGGGCTACTGCCCCCTTTTCAACAAAACCAATGTTCCTCTGTGCTAATGATTGCTTTTAACCTTTTTTAACTCCATCTTACAAACCGGGCAATTTCCTTCTTTATCATAGGTTTTATCACCTTCACATTTCATGGGACATTGATAATGTGCCATATCCATATCGACCTTCTTCAAATCCATATTGCATTTTGGGCATTTCCCGGGTTTGTCGTACATTTTATCACCTTCGCACTTCATGGGGCATTGGTAATGGGCTTCGGCCATATCGCCATGTTCATGCCCCTCTTCCATTTCATGGCCTTTGTCCATGTCGTGGTCACCGTCCATATCGTGCTGGTGTTCGGCCTCGGTGGCTTCGTGCTGGTGTTCTTCGGCGCTTTTATTGTTTGAAGCGTTGCCACATCCTGTAAGGGCAATGCTTCCGGCAGCAAACAAAATCGCTGCGATTACTGTTAAATAAATTCTTTTTGTTTTCATTGTCAAATTGTTTTTATTGATTGTTTATGTTGTTTTTATTCCGTTTTGCAAATTGCAGTCCCTGTTAATGGCTGTGGTCGTGGTCGCCATGCCCATCATCTCCACCTGCTCCCCGCAGCGACCTGACATAAGCATATACATTATTGATTTCGGTTTCGCTGAGGATGTTTTCCCATCCAACCATCACGGAACCTTTGATCCCTTTTCGGATAATATGGAGCCTGCCCATATCCGAATAATACCTTGAATGGCCGGGATCGGTAAAATCTGCCGGTTTTGGATCGAGGCCTGCTGCTGCAGGGCCGTCCCCTTTACCCGATGCACCATGACATGATTGACAAACTTTCAAAAAAACGGTTTTCCCCGCCTTGATTTCCTCATCCGTCGAAGCAGGGACTTCCGTATCATAATTGTCACCAAGTTCGGTCTTTAGCCAAGACCTCACATCGCCCATATGTTCCATGTGACCCTCCATCCCTTCACCGTGAACATGGCCTTCCATTTCTTCACCGTCCATATGACCGCCCATTTCATCGGTTTCATCATGGCCTTTTTCGTTTTCATTATGTGAATGCATTTCCGAATGCCCCTCTTGTGAAGGGTTTCCACATGCGCCCATTAAAAACAGGCCTACTGTTATTAAAGCAATTGCTTTAAATTTTCTGATTTTCATAAAATATTTATTAAGATGAATACTAATGACATTTTTTCATTCGACAGTCCGGGCAGTAAATCAACAAAAATTCAATCCCAATGTTCATGGAACCCTACACTAAACATTCCCTTGCTGTTTTAATCCCGAAGTTTTTGCAACAAATCCTTAAAGACAGGCATATGCTGCTGAAATTAATCCGATAGAATATTCCTGCCCGTCCCGGCCAATGTCAAAAAAAAGTTAAGGAGATATGTATTCAACCTTATTGACAAAAGCCTCGACAGGCCTTCCCGACTTTTAAATGGCTGGCTCAGCCGAGCCAATATGAATTTTACTCACGGAAAGGCCTAAAGTGCATCAATGACTTTTTTAAGTTTTCCACTGATATGCTTTGCCACTTCAATGAGTTCCTTGTTATCGGCGGCCTGCATTGTAGCAAGTGGGTTTATTGCCGAAATTGATATGTACCCGTCCTCATCTTCCTCTACCACTACATTGCAAGGCAACATCAACCCGATCGTATGTTCGGCATTCAATGCCTTGAAAGCACTCGGCGGGTTACAAGCCCCCAGGATTTTATATTTCCTGAAATCAATATCGAGTTTTTTCTTGAAAGTAGCTTTCACATCAACTTCCGTTAGTACACCGAAACCCTCTTTTTTAAGTTCTTCGGTCACCATTTCGATGCCTTCGTCAAATTCGATCCCGGCAAACTTTTTATTAAAGTAATAATTCATTTTGGTAAGTTTTTAATTAAACAATATGTTAATTCCAATGGTTTTTATTATCGTTTTAAGCGCAAAGCGTTCGAGATTACGGACACAGAGCTAAAACTCATGGCAGCGGCAGCGATTACCGGGCTCAACAAAATCCCAAAAAACGGGAAAAGAACCCCAGCGGCAACCGGTACGCCAAGTGCATTGTAAACAAATGCAAAAAACAGGTTTTGTTTGATGTTCCGCATCACTTTCGCACTTAGGTCACGGGCGCGCACAATACCATCAAGGTTTCCTTTTACCAAGGTAATTTCCGCACTTTGCATGGCTATATCAGTACCTGTTCCCATGGCGATCCCCACGTTGGCTTGCGCCAGGGCGGGTGCATCATTGATCCCATCACCGGCCATCGCAACTATATGGCCTTGCTCCTGCAGCTCTTTCACTTTGCTGTATTTATCATCCGGCAAGCAATTGGCCTGAAAGCCATCAAGGTGCAATGAATCCGATACCGCTTTTGCAGTGAGTTCGTTGTCGCCCGTGAGCATATGAACTTCAATCCCCATGGATTGCAGGTCTTTAATTGCTTTGGCAGAGGTTGGCTTGATGGCATCTGCGACACTGACAATCCCTTCCACCTTTTTGCCGCGGAGAAGATACATGACCGTTTGTCCGATTGCTTGCCATGCTTTTACCAATTCCAGGTTTTCGCTTGAAATGGATGCGGAAAACGATTCGACCAGGCGATCGTTGCCAAGTCCTATTTTTTCCCCTTTGTACATAGCCTGCACACCTTTTCCGGTTACCGATTCAAAATCTTCAACCTTAAAAATGCCAACCCCCTTATCCTTTGCCCCTTTCACAATGGCATCAGCAATCGGGTGTTCGCTGTCGGCATCCACTGCACCGGCATAGCGCAATATGTCTTCATCGCTCAACTCCCCAAATGAAGTAAACTCCTTGAGGCTTGGCTTCCCTTCGGTAATGGTCCCTGTTTTATCAATTATAAGGGTGTTTATCTTATTCATTTCCTCAATGGCCTGTGCATCTTTTACCAAAACCCCGGCCTGTGCCATCCTCCCGGTCCCGACCATGATGGACATGGGCGTTGCAAGCCCGAGTGCGCATGGACAAGCGATTATCAATACCGCCACGGCATTTACAAAAGCATAAACGTAGGCTGGCTCAGGCCCCCAGATTGCCCAAACAGCAAAGGTAATTAGAGCGACCGAAATAACAATTTGCACAAAATATTTTGCAACCACATCGGCCAGTTTTTGAATGGGCGCCCTTGAACGGCTCGCCTGGTTCACCATTTCGATAATCTGGGCCAACAAGGTATCACTTCCCACTTTCACGGCTTCCATCTCAAATGCCGTCTTGCCATTTATGGTCCCGGCGGTCACTTTGTCGCCATTGCTTTTCTCAACGGGGATAGGTTCACCGGTGATCATGCCTTCATCAATAACGGCAGTGCCCTCCTTGATTTTCCCATCAACGGGGATTTTCTCTCCCGGCTTAACTTTCAGGATATTTCCAGGCCTTACCTCTTCCAAAGGGATTTCCTCTTCCATGCCATTTCGGATGATCCTGGCAACTGGTGGGACAAGGCCCAATAAAGCCTTTATGGCCGAATTGGTCTTACTGTGGGCACGAAGTTCGAGAACCTGGCCCAGGATAACAAGGGTGAGGATAACGGCCACTGCCTCGAAATAAATATGGACATTTCCGTTTCCATCCTGAAACTGCGGAGGGAATAAACCAGGCAATATCAGGGCAATGACACTGAAAACATAGGCCGCACCAACGCCAATTGAAATCAGGGTCCACATATTGGGTGTCCATCGTACGATGGAACTCCAGCCCCTTTTGAAGAAAACCCAACTTGAATAAAACAAGACGGGCGTTGCCAAAACAAACTCGATCCAGTTCCAAGCTTTTTTGGGCGCAATTTTTTCCAAATCAATAAATGGGACATATTCCGACATGGCGATAAAAAGCACGGGGACAGATAACAGGATGGCCACTTTGAACTTCTTTGCCATTTTTTTATATGCCTTTTCCTCCTCACTTTCTATATCACCGGCTTCGGGGATCAGCTCCATGCCACAAATCGGGCAGCTTCCCGGCTTGTTCCGTTTTATTTCGGGGTGCATGGAGCAGGAATAGATAGTCCCGGAAGGAACCGCACTGGCCTCTTTTACAAGGTGCATCCCACACTCTGGGCAATCACCTGCCTGCTCATAGGTTTTGTCGCCTTCACATCGCATTGGACAATAATAGGTCCCTGATGCTTTCTTGCTGTCCCCATGGTCATGGTGGACGTGTTCCCCATGGTCATGGTGGACGTGGCCGCTTTCTGCTTTGCCATTTCCCACAACAAGGAGTTCCATATTGCAGACAGGGCATTTCCCGGGGGCATCGTATTGCTTGTCGCCCTCACATTTCATAGAGCAATAATATTTTTCATGTCCACCGTGCATTTGATGCTCTTGGTGATCTGGGTGCATGTGATTGCCAGTATGGCCGTGATCGGTGTTCTCATTTTCGCCCCCAACGATAACCAGGTGCATATTGCAGACCGGGCAACTACCGGGTGCGTCATATTGTTTTTCGCCCTCGCATTTCATGGGGCAATAATACTTATTGATGTTAGGTTCCATAGCTTTTGTAATTTATAAGTGTAAGTAGAATTTTTATTAAATGCCTTTCAATGTTTCCAGGAACTTATCCTTTGAAATCATCCATGAACTTATGACCAAGGTAAAAAACACAACGGCCAAAACCCACCAAACATTGGGGGACAATCCAGGGATAAAGATCATTATCATTGTTCTATTCATTGTATTTCATTTTTGTGCCCGGTTCATATTTCCTGATGATGACCCTGTCGCCTTTGTCGTAGGACAAATAACTCCACATCCAGTTAAAACCGATCAACAACCTGTTGCGCACCCCAACGATACTCATCAAATGGATGAAAGACCAAATCAACCATGCAGCAAAACCAGACACATTCAGGTTATAAATATTCGCAACGGCTTTTTTCTTCCCAATGGTGGCCATCGAACCTTTATCTTTGTAGCCAAAGCCGGTGACATGCTTTCCATTTATCATTGCCAACAGGTTATCCGCAAGTTTCCTGCCTTGTTGGATCGCTACCTGGGCAACCATAGGATGGCCTTTGGGGTATTTCCTGGTCTCCATAAAAGCCACATCCCCGATTGCGTAAACATCATCGAAACCAATCAGGCCATTTAAGTTGTTCACGACAATCCTCCCTTGCTTATTAACATCATTTTCAAACCCTGAAGGAGCCACGCCCTTTATCCCGGCCGTCCAGATCAGTGCAGAGGCATGTATTTTTCCCGAATTCCCCAACTTCACTATTTCACCATCGTAGGATTCGACCACTGTGTCCAACAATACCTTTACGCCCATTGTTTTTAGGTATTTCAAGGTATTTTCCGAAAGCCTTTCCGGCATAACGCCCAATAAACCCTTTGCGGCCTCAACGAGATAGACGTTCATATTTGTGTTTTTCAATTCCGGGTAATCCTCGGGCAATACATACTTTTTGAATTCGGCCAAGGCACCGGCCATTTCAACACCGGCTGGCCCTCCGCCCACAACAACCACGCTCCCCAAAGATTCTTTTTCTGCTTCGATGCAAGATATTGCCGCCTTTTCAAGGTTTTGAAGAAGGTGGCTCCTTATATCAAGCGCATCGGTAACGGATTTAAGGCCAAGGCCCATTTCCGCAATTTCGCTGTTGCCAAAGAAATTCGTGACACTTCCAGTTGCCAATACCAGATAATCATAATCGATTTCCCCAATTCCAGTTTCCACTTTTTTCATCCTCACATCCACCCTTTTCACTTCGGCCATACGGTACAGCAAGTTTTTGTAGCCCCTGAACAGCTTGCGAAAAGGGAACACTATGCTGTCAGGCTCGATGCCGCTTGTGGCGACCTGATAAAGCAAGGGCAGGAACTGATGATGGTTCCCTTTATCGATCAGTATCAATTGTACCGGCTTGTTCTTAAGCCTTTTCACAAAAGACAAACCGGCAAACCCGCCTCCCACTACCACAACCCTTGGGAGTGTGGTGTCAGGGACACAAATCCGCATATTTTCGTAACAATTGTTTTGATCGCAATCTTTCATATCGGTAAAATCACTTTTTGTGTTTTATTGCACTTTTAGTTCTTATGACAAAGTCCTGTTCCATAATCCGGGCTTTAGGAAACCCTCTACCCATACCACCACATTTAGGATTTCGGTTTATCAATTTCAACTTTTCCCCTTTTTCTTCTACTATAAGAATGAACCGCAACCATGGCCATGCTTGTTTTATTGAATTTTGCAAAAGGAGAAATCATCTTGTTGAAATGCCCGAAATCCCAAATGGGACAGTATATATAAATCAAATAGCATATATCCCGGACTCATCGGTCCTTACTTTGTGCACATTGTCAACGGGCGAAACGATAATCATCCCATCTCCCCGGTAGCCGGTCCGACCGGATTCACGTATCAAGCCAATGACTTTTTCAACCGATGAAATGCTCACAAGTATTTCAAGTTTAATTACCCGGTATGCTTCGGCAAAAGGGTATTTGTCGCTTATGTGTTTTCGTTCGTGATCGGAATACTGTCCGGTGCCTTCACATTCTACCATCGTCATACAGCAAAACCCATTTGCGCTCAATGCCTTAAAAACATCATCAACTTTTCTGTGCCTGATATAAGCCTTTATTAATTTCATGATTTATTTGATTTAAATTAGTTTAATTGGCCGTCTTCATAAACTCGATAATCTTATCGATTTGTTCGGAAGTCATATTTGCCCTTATTTTCATATGGAGCCCAATGGTTTCCCAATCATCGTTGTTATAGGCATCGGGAGATGGGATATTGTGGCACCTTATACAGTTTTGCGCCCAGAGTTCTGCTCCTGTTTTTTGTGCGGACAGATCACGTTGTGTGGCACAACTGCTAGTGAAGACTGCTGTGGCAGCAATCGAAAGAGCCAGTACGCTTATCAAAAATATCTTTTTCATGATTTTATATTTTATGTTTGTTTACAGTTAACTTTCAAAATACAACATCGGTCACAGACCTTAAAAGCCTATTGCCCAATGCACGAATAGTGAGTTTGATTTTTGTTCCCCTGCACCTTCTTCGGCGTCATGGCCCCCTTCACTGGTAATAAAACCATAATTGATTTTAATGACCTGTCTCCAGCTGATCCAATAATTCAAACCTACGGTCGTTTCGGTCTGGGTAGATTCCCATCCCGCGCCTTCGGGGGTCTGCAAGCGGGAGTACCTGCCAATGAATTCGAGGTTCTTCAGAAAACCGTTGCCCACCATGGACGGCCGGTAGCTCAATTGCCCATAATATGCATTGCTATAATTATCGAAGGTAAAAACGGAGGCGGTATCACGGGTTTATTCCGCTGCAAGGTAGTATGCATCAGAAACACTTGTTTGGTTGTATTGGGCCTTGATATCCACAACACCCTTTAAGGCACTTATTTGTTTCACATACGAAAAATCATAAGCCCACAAGTTGGCGCTTACATCTTCATAAATCGATTCTTTGTCGCCCACTTTTCCGGTATAATAAGAAACGCCCAACTCCATTGAGGAATTGGAAAGGGGCAAGTAGCCTATCCTGCCTCCCACGGCTTTGTTGTTATTGTTGTCCGTGTAATTCTCGAAATTGAGCATGCCCGCTTCTTCAGGTTCAATGCTGCCGTCTTTCAAGCGTGGGCCATTTGTGGTATAGATCGAATAGTTAATGGTCGTGCTGCCAATGGGCGCAGCCCCCCTTAGTTCAATCCCTATCCCCGAAGCGGGCGAAATGCCATCATGGCCAAAACCCAGGGGTCTTGTTGATAGCCGGTTTATCCATGCAGGGTGGAGGCGTTCCATAAACGTACCGAAAGGGAGCAAGAACTTACCAGCCCGCACCGTCACGTATTTGTTCAGCACATACATCAGGTTGGCGTACTCCAGGCCAATTTCCAATTGGTTATCCTGCAGTTCAAACTCCAGCTCTGTTTCAAACATAAACCGATTCCCTTGTTTGAACAAGAAAATGGGGGCAAATGCCGATCCTATATAACTGACATCTTTTCCCTGCTCGGTTTTCAAATAATCCATTCCCGCATGGCCGTAGCCTCTTACCATAAATTGTGTTTTTGCTGGTTTCGATTCCTGGGCATTAACGGTCCCCCCGATTATCAGGAGGCCCACACATATTATGATTGAAATTTTTTTCATGATGATAAATTTAGAATTTAATTGTTATTTTGAAAGTGTTCGAATATAATTTACCAATTGCCATCGTTGCTCTTCCGTAAGGATATCCTTATAAGCTGCCATTGGGGCTTTTCCATTGGTCAGTTTCCAAAATATTCCACCATCTGTTTCGGCTTGCACTTTTTCCAAAGTGAAATTTGTTGGTTTTGGGGTAAGCGACATACCTGCAACACCATCTCCTTTTCCCGTATCGCCGTGGCAAATCGCACATTGCTGTTTGTATAGCTTCTTCCCTGCTTTCGTTGCTTCTGCATTCCCCTTTAATGGGTTCACCACTTTATTTGCTTCTTCGGGAGCGACCCACCCATTGCTGTTCTTTTCCTGGGCAATTGCCTGAGCCGAAAAAGCCAGGAACATTAGTACACCGAGAATTTGTAAGTAATTTTTTGATTTTTTTTTCATAATGATAGTTTTTAAATTGTTAATAATAAATGTGTTTTACCTATTTGCACTATTCGCCACCTGTGGCCAATAGCGACTGTATAACCTTAATATGTAAGTTCTTGTGGAGGCCCGGTATTTGGTTTTCGGGGAACAATACCCCGGGTTCCAAAACAAACTCCAGGCTCAAAAGGCATGCACTTGTTGTCCTTTGGGCAATATGTTCCAAATGCCCTGTCCCTATAACATGTATGTTTTGGGGGAACAATGTGCCCTCCACCCCAAAATCGAGCGGGGCATGGTCTGTTGTGTTCACATAATCCAGCCCAAGTTTCCCGATAAATTTCAAAAATCCGTTTTCATTGTTTTTTATCATGCTCTGTATGGAATCGTTATCAGCTTTCATGGCAGATATCTCCTGTCTTATCACAACATTTCCCGTTTCGTAGTCGAGCTGGATGAGCAAATCCTTTGACTCGATCGTAACAGACACATCGTTCAAGTCGGCCTTGATGATAAGCCTTCCTGTCGCCGTCCGGTAAAACTGGCCTTGTGCAAGGTCACTGTTAAAGCCAAACCCTGCAAAAAGCAAAAGCATTGTCATCCATTTAATCCCGCTGTTTTTTCTTTTCTTATGTGTTTTCATAGGTCTGTGTTTTATTGATTATGTGAACAGTTTGCAATGTCTTTGATACCGCAATGGCTGCAAGAATCGTTGTCAGGAAGTGTCCCCTCCTCCAATTCGCAATCGATATTGTGTTTTTTTTCATATGATTCCTTTAACCAAAGCGAAACAGCCAAAAAACCAACGACGATTACCGTTATTATTATTATCCCAAACCACATGAGTTGTGTTATTAAGGGTTAAGTGTTATGCGTTAAAAGGTTAAAAAGTTATGCGTTTCCATGTTGCATCAATGATACTTGAAGCTTTTCCCCCGGTCAATCCGTATTGCAGCAGTCAAGCCGTTTGTTGCCATAGGTTTTCTTGTTTTGTTGGGCGAGATCTTCAATAAACCGCTTAAAGATCCCCGGTTTCTTTTTTTGTGCAATAAAAGGGAACCCGGCCCTTACCAAGGCATCTTTAACAGATGCAGAACTGTGTAAATGGTTAAGATATTCCAATTGGACCGTATCCGGTTCAATCCGAATGTCTGAAATCCCATCTTCATTTGATAAACGAAGGATAATCGTACCAATTTCACTTTGGTCAAGTGTCCTACCTGACTGGAATTCAACTTTTGTTTTGTAGTCGTTCATAATTTGTAGTATTTAGAGTTAAGTGAGTTCGTTAGTTTTAATCCCTTTCATGTAATCAAGGC
>JAJRTT010000089.1 GCA_024278155.1 Bacteroidota bacterium
ATTATGCTGTGCTCAGATGACCGGCATCCCAATGATTTGATGGCAGGCCACATGAACAACATTGTGAAAAGGGCCATACAAAAAGGCTATGATCCGATTGACATATTGAGAGCATGTACATATAACCCGGTAAATCATTATAAGCTTGAAGTTGGTTTATTGCAAAAAAATGACCCTGCCGATTTTATTATTGTGGACAACCTGGATGATTTCAATGTGCTGAAAACCTTTATTGATGGGAATCTGGTGGCCGAAAGCGGAAAAACATTGATTGAAAGTGTCAAGGAATCAACCCCAAATAAATTTGATAGGGGGGAGATTTTCCCAGAAGAAATTTCCCTGAAAGCCAAAGTGAATACCATTAAAGTCCAGAAAGCCCTCGAAGGACAATTGATAACGGAAACACTGGTTGAAAAAGCAAAAATATCCGGTGGGTTTGTGGTGAGCGATGTGGGGCGGGATAATTTGAAAATGCTTGTCATTAACCGTTATCAAAAGACAAAACCGGCCATTGGTTTTGTCAGGGGATTTGGTTTGAAAAGGGGGGCATTGGCTTCCTCTATTGCCCATGATAGCCACAATATCATTGCGGTTGGAACTTCGGATGAAGAAATACTAAAGGCCGTGAACATGGTGATAAAAACCAAGGGCGGTGTTTCGTTGGTGGATGGTGACAAAGAGCTGATCCTTCCGTTGCCGGTTGCAGGTATTATGTCGAACAGGGATGGATTTGAAATAGCCCGGAAATATGATGAAATCGATGAAGCTGCCAAAGAACTGGGTTCCCCGTTAAATGCCCCGTACATGACTTTGTCGTTCATGGCATTGCTGGTCATCCCCGAGCTGAAACTCAGTGACAAAGGACTTTTTAACGGCCTGAAATTTGAGTTCACTTCCTTGTTCGTTGAATAAAAGCAATTATTTACATATTTACTTGTTTGTTATATATTCTTTTGTAAATTTGCCTTATTGTTTCAAAACGCAATATTACGGATCATGACAACCTTGACATTGGATATCTCAAAATTGGAACTGGCTTCCAGTAAATTACGTGCAATCGCCCATCCCATGCGCATTGCAATGATCGACCTTTTGCATAACAACAATAAATTAAGCGTTACCGAAATATATAGCCAACTTGATATTGAACAGGCCTCTGCCTCCCACCACCTGAATATTTTAAAGAACAAAGGTGTGTTGATTTCCAGAAGGGAAGGGAAGAAAATTTATTATTCCCTCAAAAACGTGGTCCTGACCGAGATCATCGAATGCATTAACCGGTGCAACGAGGATTAATTTCTTCGATAAAGATTCTTTTTTTTTTTTTTGACTGTCGGGATTTTTTCGGCAGTTTTTTTTGCTTGCATAAATGTATTTAAAAGTTATTGTTTTATTCACGGGTTATTTTAATCAAACTAAATAAAGCTCTATGCCAAAAGAAAAGTTTATCTAATTGTGTAAGGCTTTGGGACAGGTCTATCCCTTGAAAATAATGTTTCTGGCCCTTTTCCCGACCATTGTCGGTTTTTTTGTTGATTACGATCTTTCCGACAGTAGGTATATTTTCATCCATCTGGTTTGGATACCCGTTTTTACTGTTCCCTTTGTTTTGACCCAAAGAAAGACCATTATCCGGATTGCCCAATGGTTTTACTTTTTAATTGGCATTGTCGAAATTATTCATTGGGTAGTTTTAAAAGGCCCGCCCACGATCACAAGCCTATTGGTAATATCGAACACAAATTATAGCGAAGCATTGGAATTTATGGATTTAAAAGCCAACCGTGGCCTTTTATGGGCTTTATCGAGTTCACCAAAAAAACAAAATCCTCTTTGCTAAGTTGCTCTGCCCTTTTTGTCAGCAGCTTGGAAACTTCTTTGTTCTTGTTTTAAGCTTCACTCCCCTTTCATGAAAACTTTAACGAACCAAAGCCTGAACAAGGGGTCCATAAACTCGATTTTAGCTCCCCAAAGGTCAATAACTTCTTTTTTTTCGAGGGCGGTCTTTATTCTTTTTACATTTCCTTGTGAACCAAGATTGTAATTTGTCAATGTTTCCCTCGAAGAAAACTGTTGCACATCTTTGGCGAGGGCTTTTAAGAAGTTCAGTTGTTTGTTCGTGAAATTGTCCGTTTCGCGCTGAAACACCAACGAATATTGCTCCATCAGGCTTTCAAGTGCCCGGTCAATTGTTTGTTGTTCGCAGGTTTTTCCGGTAAACTTCCATATTGTTGCCGCAAATAATTGGACGAAATATGGATGGTTTTCCATTGTTTCCGCAATATTGGATGCCAGGGCTTTACTGATTTTTTTATCTGTTCTTTTAAATTGCCTGATAATATATTTGACCCAATGCGTATGCTCAATTTTTTTGAGGAACATGGTGTCGCCAAATTTATAAAACGGCATGGATGTGTTTTCAAATATTTCCGACAGCATATGCCTTTTGCTCCCATAGAGGCAATATGTGGCAATCTGGTGCTTTTGCCAAACCGACCGCATTTTTTTTTGGACAATCAATGGTTCCTCAAAATGTGATATGTTTTGAAACTCGTCGATGCAAATAATTAGGTGGATGTTTTTTTCGATCGAGACTTTTTCGGGCAAATCAAGTATTTCGGAGCTGTGCTGTTTAAGTTCTTTCCAGTCGAACGATATTTTAAAATCATTTGTTGGGTCTATCCCAATTTGAAAACGGGGTATGAGTTTCAATAATAAATTTTTACCGTTTTCGGCCCATTCCTGCCATTTGTTCGAAGTTGCTTTTATGATTTCTGTGGCAAAAACCTCATAAAATTCTTCTTCATCGCGAATAGAGAACATGTCGATAAAACAAAAGCGGATTTTTTTGTCCTTCTTTTGCATCCGGTCGGCAACCTTGGCCACCAATGACGATTTCCCCCATCTGCGGGGCGATATGAGCAATGTGTTTATATGGCTTTCAAGGTTTAAGCTTAGGCTATCGATCTCAATTTCCCTGTTGATGAATTGGGTTGTTCCTACAACTTTTCCAAAATTGAACGGTATCTGCATAATGTATAATTTTCATGCAAAGATATAAAACATTTTTGTGTTATACAAACTTGTATAATACATAATTGTATTGTCGTTGATTTAAAAACATTTACCCTCACGTCCCCTGGTTTATCGAATTAACCAAGAAAACAAAATCCTCTTTGCTAAGCTGCTCGGCCCTTTTTGTCAATAGGTTGGAAATTTCTTCGCTTTTGTTGAACTTGAAGATTTTCAAGGGGTTCCGCAACATTTTCCTTCGTTGGTTAAAGGCTGTTTTTACCAGGCTCACCAATAACTTTTCATCACAACCGGGATGTTTTACATTGTTTCTCCTGAGACGGATTACGGCGGATTTTACTTTTGGTGGTGGG
This sequence comes from Bacteroidota bacterium, assembly GCA_024278155.1. GTDB lineage: Bacteria > Bacteroidota > Bacteroidia > Bacteroidales > JAADJA01 > JAADJA01. The sequence continues at coordinate 3,387 of JAJRTT010000089.1, forward strand.
AAGAATACGTTTTCGTTAACGGTGAAAAGATATTCAATGTCAAAATAGATTTGCAGCAGCACGCTCAATATCCCGTATTTCTTACTGCCGGGGGGAGAGGCTATCCGTTCGGCCACTTCTTTCTGGAACATGCCGATTACCTCCGTGACCTGGTTCCGGTATTCCAAGGCCCGGAAAAGAATCTGGGTTGAAATGTTATAGGGGAAGTTGCCTATTATCGAAAATGGCCCCTTAAAAATCCCGGAAATGTCGTACTTCAGGAAATCGGCCTGTATTGTCTTTTCTTTTAATCCGGGGAATTGTTTGTTCAGAAATGCAATGGATTCCCGGTCGACTTCGATAAGATAGAGGTTCTCTGTTTTTTCGATAAGGAATTTTGTCAATACGCCCGTGCCAGACCCCACTTCGATTATGTTGCTGCTTTCGGTGGAAAGGGAGGAAACAATTTTTTGGGCTATATTTTCATCCCTTAAAAAATGCTGGCCGAGGTGTTTTTTGGGTTTGACCATAAAACTATGTTGTTGAATTTAGTACACGTGTCCGCAACCGTGGACGCTTGCTACATTGTAATCCGTAAGTCACCGGCAATCGAAAGTGCATCTTGTTTGTTGAATTCCAGTACCTCTTTGAGTGTGGTTTTCAGGCTTTCCAATAACTTTGACCGGGTTTCTTCCTGACAATTAACACCTGGTATTTCCTTGACCCGGCCTACCCACCAATTGTCGGTTTTATTTAAGATTGCAGTATATTCCATAACACCAGTTTGTTTGTTTTTCTGTGCAATATATTTCTTACAAAGACAATAATAATTAGCGTGAAAGACAAGGGTGTACGGCAAGTCTCTATTTCCTCGTCAAACAATCAATTATCCTGGAATGGCATATCGAAAAAGAAAATTTCCCCGGATTCGTAGTCAAGCCCGTCAAAATCGCCCCGCAATGCCCTGAACCTTTTTCTTGCTTCGGTGGTGTAGAGGCTCCCGGTATAATCCATCATCAATTTCTTGTATAGCTCCATGGCCTTGTCCTTGTCGCCCAATTTCCAGTTATACAATTCGGCAAGCATAAACAGGGCATCATCGGCCGTGATGTCGTAAGAGTAATTTTCAACAATATCGTTCAAATAATCAACTGCTTCTTCGTATTTATGCTGTTTTATTTTTATCTCTGCTTTTTTATAGAGGGTTTCGTCATAAATGGGATGGTATGGGCCGAGCTCAAAAATGGAATCAAGGGTGGCCAAGGCAAGTTCGTCCTTGTTTCGGTACAACAACAAATCTGCCCGTGAATAAAACGAAAGTGCAACGGTGGAGGAATCCATGTCGATATTGTCGTTTATCAACAATGAAAGTTGGAGCGCATCGTTGGCAATCAGTTTGGAGGTGGCCGCCTTTAAAACTTTCAATTGGGTTTTCGCCCAATCGAATTCCCCAATATAATAAGACAATTTTGCGTTTTTATACTTGGCCAAATGTCCGGTGGGGTCGTTTTTAAAGGCTTTTGAAACCTGGGAGTACAATAAGGTGGCTTCCCAAACTTCCCCACTAAAAAGCAAAATGTCGGCCAGTTCTATTTTACATTCTGCAATATCCTGTTGGGTGGCATTTGGGATTTCGATGGCCCGGGAAAGTATGTCAATGGCTTCCTCTGTTTTATCGAGATAAAATGCCTGGATATGTCCCAGGTAGCGCATAACAGGGAGCGTGGTAGCATTTGCCCCATATTCGTCCAGCGTGCTTTTAAAATCGTTCTCAAGGGCCACAAGGTCTTTGTCGGAATAATTAATGGTCGTTGTAATCTTAAGGTAACGTGCATTTAACAATCCCACCTTTGAATCAAAATAATAAAAACTGTCTTTCCCTTTTTCCGTGATATAGGTGTAAGCTTCAATTGCCACATCATAGCTTTTGTTTGCCAGGGCGAGGTTGGCCAGTTCGTAAACCCGGTGGCCCAATTCGTTCAACCTACTGTCGATGGCCTTGGCCTGCCTGAAGGCCTGTTCAAAATCCTTGTCCTGTATGGAGAGCCACAAAAGCATTTCGGAATAATAAACTTTTTCGGGATATTTTTGGATGCGGATCAAAAGGGACCTTCGGAGATTATTGCTCACTTCCTGTTCAGGGTCTTTGTCCAAAACACTTTGAAACAGGTGTTGCGCCGTGGCCATGTTGTTTGGGTCGTAATCCACAAAATCAAGGTATTCCCGGGTCATTTGTGAATAATTCCGTGTTTGTCGGTACAGGTTCCCCAACTCATAATAAAACGGATAATCTTTCATTATCTGCCGCCCCCGGAGGTATGTTTTTGCAGCATAATCGGTTTTCCCGACCATCAAAAAACCATTGGCCAGGTTAATGACCTGCGACCTGTTGGAGCTGAGTTTTTTAATGGCGGATTCGTATTGCTTTTTTGCTTTGTTCAATTCGCCCTGTCTTTCATAAACATTTCCCAGGTCCACCATATATTTTAATTGCCGGGGGCTTCTTTTTTGTTGTGATTTGATCAACTTTTCGGCTTTCCGGAACTCCTGTATTTCAATGAGGCAAAAAACGTAATAGGTGTAATAGTTGCGGTTGCCCCCTTCCTTAAAAAGCTCTTCGTATAAAACAACGGCTTTGCCATAATCCTTGTTCCTATAATATTGGGCAGCAAGTTTTTCTTTGCTTTGCTTTTGTTCGTATGGATTTGGTGGTTTTGGGAGGTGCAATTCCACCGGTTTCAGTTTATCCAATTGAGGGAAGGCCGAAACCGCAAGGAACAGGAAAACGAAGGTCAATATGTTGTGGAAATACTTCAAGGTTTTTTGCGGTGCGCTGCACCTGTTTTTAATCAGTTTTGATTTATAAATATTATCGGTGCACTGCACCTTGTTCATCTTCACCTACTAACGTAAATAAATATTGGAAAGTATGGCCGGTCATTTTAATCGATCAGCTCAAAGCCTGTATAAGGAACCAATGCTTCCGGTATCCTTATCCCTTCCGGGGTTTGGTTGTTTTCGAGAAGTGCGGCCACGATACGGGGAAGGGCCAGTGCGCTTCCGTTCAATGTATGGGCCTGCCTGGTTTTCCCGTTTTTATCCTTAAACCGGAGTTTCATCCTGTTTGCCTGGAAATTTTCGAAGTTGGAAACGGAACTCACTTCCAGCCATCTTTTCTGGGCTGCGGAATAAACCTCAAAATCAAAGGTCAGTGCAGATGTAAAACTCAAATCCCCACCACAAAGCCGTAATATCCTGTAGGGCAATTCCAAGTCCTGGATAAGGGATGCAATGTGGTTGCGCATCACCTCCAAAGTTTCATATGATTTATCCGGATGTTGGATTTGTACGATTTCCACCTTGTCAAA
>JAJRTT010000090.1 GCA_024278155.1 Bacteroidota bacterium
AAGCCCATCATCCCTTCGGTCATGTTTTTGGTTTCGCCGGTTTCCAGGTCATAAAGGTAAATGTCCGAATTGGTAGAAAGCGTTGCAGCCTTGCCCGTTAATTTTTTGCACGTGTATGCAATGCTTTTGCTGTCGGCACTCCAATTGATTTGTTCCATCCCGCCAAATGGGCTTAATGGGGAATGATAGGGTTCGCCCTTCATGATATCTATATCGTTCTGGATTTTCCCGTTTTTGTAATCGGCAAAAAACACATGACTGTACGATTCCACCCAATGGTCCCAATGCCTGTACATCAAATCATCCATGAGTTTTCCGCTTGCCTCAGGTAATCCTTTGTACAAATCGGGGAATTTATTCTCAATGGGAATTTCTTTTACATAAAGGATTTTTGTTTGGTCGGGGGAATATTTAAAACCGATGATACCTCCATCAATGGAAGAAATTTGTTTTCTGTCCGTCCCGTCAGGGTTCATTTCCCACAGTTGCACCGAACCGCTTTCGGCAGTAAGGAAACCTATTTTCAAGCCATCGGGCCGCCAAACCGCATTGAATTCACTTTTTGGGGAATGGGTGATTTGTTTCATGTTTTCACCATCTACATCCATGATATAGAGTTCGCGGTTCCCTTTGTTTTGTTCAATGGAGTAATAGGATACCCCGAAAAACACGGTTTTCCCATCGGGCGAAACTTCCTGTCCGCCCACACGGCCAAAAGCCCAAAGGACTTCCGGGGTCATTAGGTCCGAAGTAAGTTTAAGGTTGGGGTTTTCGATCAAAGGCTTCTTGCCATCACCCGCCTTTTGAGCAAATAGCATATCTGGGAACAACATCAATCCAAGACTGATTAAGACGATGATTAAAGGGGTTTTTTTCATAATTATGCAGATTTTAAGATTTGTGATTTTTTCATAAACGTACGAATAGCGAAATTACTCAAAAAAACAATTACGAACTGGACTTGAGCAAAGAAGTCGACAATATGTACACCACCTTCCATATCATCGAGAAAAAAAAGAAAACAAGGATGAAGAAGTTTTTCCCAAAACCGATAGGGAAAAGAGCAGGTTATCAATACAAGGTCAGATACCTAATGGATACTGGAAAACCCCAAACTTTTTAAGTTAGGCCTTAAAAGTCAAGGCTTATGCGTTAATTTGGAAAAGCTTTGTGTTAATATGCCAGAGATGACATTCAAAGTACTAAGAATTTATTGAACACCTAACGCATAACTTTTCAACTTCTAACAATTAACCCGAACTTTCTTTAACAAATCACGAACCCTCTCCTTCTGTCAGAAACAGATTGGAAAACCTACTTCCCTTTCCTCCTGTTCCTTTCCTTTATCAACAAGCTGAGTTCCCTGCCTGTTTGTCCGGCGATGGAGGTATTTTCCTCGGTCCTTCTTAAAAGGTAGGGCAAAACCGAACGTACCGGGCCAAAGGGGATATATTTCGCCACATTGTAACCGCTTTCGGCCAGGTTGAAACTGATGTGGTCGCTCATCCCGTAAAGTTGTGCAAACCAACAACGGGGATCATCTTTGGGGATATTGTGCTTTTCCATCAATTCGGCCATATAGGTAGAGCTGTATTCGTTGTGGGTCCCGTTGAAAACAGTGATCCTGTCGATATGCTCGATACAAAATTTCAGGGCGGCATTGTAATCCCTGTCCGTACTGTCCTTATCGGGCTGAATGGGGTCTTTGTAGCCTTTCAGTTCCGCACGCTCCCTTTCCTTTTCCATATATGCGCCCCTTACGAATTTCGCCCCAAGAAAGTAATCCTTTTCCTTTGCCCGATTGTATGCTTCTTCCAAAACAGCAAGGCGGTCCCAACGGTACATCTGATAAGTATTGAAAACGATGGCTTTTTTCTTGTTGAATTTCTCCATGTTTGTCGTAACCACCTCATCGATAAAATTCTGGTACCACGAATCCTCGGCATCAATCAATATCGGGATATCTTTCCCGTAAGCTGCTTTGCAAAGTTTCCCGACCCGTTCCCTGAAATTATCGGCCTCTTTCTTTTCTTCATCCGTCAATTCACTGCCAGCACTCACTTTTTCCAGGACATTGGCAGTAGTAAAAGCGGTTGGTTTAAAAACAGCAAAAGGGACATTGGGGTCTTTTCCGGCGTTCACGATGGTTTGCAAGGTAATTTCCAGGGCTTTGTTAATGTCTTCGATGGACTCGGTCCCTTCAACGGAATAATCAAGGATGCCCTTCACATTGAATTTTTCGAGCACCCTTACGTTTTTATGGCAGCCTTCGATGGTTTCGCCCCCCACAAAATGGGAATAAATGGTCGGCTTTACTGCCCAATCGACCGGAAGGTGCAGTTTAAGCGCTGTCAACGACAGGAATTTCCCCATGGAGACAAGGGTATTGCTGGCTATGGTCTTGAACAGAAGGTAAGCACGCAGCAAATCTTTATCGGAACGGCTTTTAAAAGCAATCTCTGTGTTTTCGAAAGATAACATTTTATATAAATTTGTTTATCAGGGATATAAGTCGATATATATTTCACTTTAAATGAAAACAAAGATGGGGAAAAAATTATTATCCGGCAACCACGAATAATATTTATTTTTGCCCTGATGGAACAAACAATAATCAATTCGGACGGCTACCCCATTTTTATCGGGAACAATTTGTACGCTACCATAAAATCGTTTCTGCTCCAGTATGAATTCAAGGGCAACAAAGTCTTTCTACTGGTTGACCGGAACAGCCGGAAATATTGCCTTCCGGTGCTCATGAGCAATGTGCAGCTTTTCCAGAAAGTGTTTATCATGGAAATTGATGGGGGCGAGGAAACAAAAACCATAGAAACTGCTTCGATCATCTGGCAACAGCTGGCCGATAAGAGTGCAGATCGAAATTCAATTCTTATAAACCTTGGTGGTGGAATGGTTACTGACATTGGTGGTTTTGTTGCTTCAACATTTAAACGGGGAATACGGTACCTTAATATCCCGACCACGCTGCTTGGCATGGCCGATGCTGCTATTGGCGGGAAGGTGGGAATGGATTTACAAAGCCTGAAAAACCAAATCGGCTTGTTTTCCAACCCACAAACCGTTTTTATCCTTCCCGAGTTTATCGAAACCTTGCCACCAAGGCAAATCAGGGCAGGTTTCCCGGAAATCATCAAACATGCACTTATTTATAAAAAGCATTATTGGGAAGAACTGACGGCCCATGATTTTTCCGAAATCCACGACTGGGGCGAAATCATTAGTTGGTCCGTAGAGATAAAAAACTATTTTGTAATGGAAGACCCTCTCGACACAGGGTTTCGGAAGGTGTTGAACTATGGGCATACCATAGGCCATGCCCTCGAAACCTTCTCCTTGCAAAACGATGAAGACCCATTGATACACGGTGAAGCCGTAGCGATTGGCTTGATTTGCGAATCCTATATTTCGTTTAAAAAAACCGGCCTCAAGAAAACAGAACTGGATGAAATTGCCTCATACGTTCTTAATGTTTTTGACGAGTACCCTTTGCGTTCGGGGAATTTTGATTTTATCATTGAAATAATGAAACACGACAAAAAGAACACGGGCGGAAAGTTCAATTTCACCTTGCTTACCGGCATTGGCGATGCTTTGATCAACCAGGACGTAGAACTGACCCTCATCAGGGAAAGCCTTCATTATTACCAAAACCTTTTCAGGTAAAATGCATTCGCTCACCCTTCATAACAAATCAAAATCCTTAAAGGGGACGATAATGCTGCCCGCATCAAAAAGCATCAGCAACCGGGTTTTGATTATCTGGGCTTTGGTTGATTACCCTTTCGAAATCACCAATTTATCAAATGCCGATGACACGCTCATCCTGAAAAACCTTCTGGAAAGAATAAAGAGCAGCGAGGAAGAGCCCATACACCTGGATTGTGGAAATGCGGGGACGGCCTTCCGGTTCCTAACGGCTCTCCTTGCAAATAAACCTGGGGAATGGGAACTTACAGGCTCGGAAAGGATGAAACAGCGGCCCGTTAAGATACTTGTTGAGGCACTCCGGGATTTGGGCGCAGATATCGAATACAAAGGAAAAAACGGATTCCCCCCCCTGTCTATCAAAGGCAAAACCTTAAATGGCGGGATTGTAAGTATTGACGCCACAACAAGCAGCCAGTACATTTCCGCTTTGCTGATGATTGCCCCGGTTTTGCCAAATGGACTGGAATTGCACCTTTCGGGGAAAACAACTTCATTACCTTACATCGAAATGACATTGCGCATAATGAAAAAGATGGGGATTAATTGGGAATGTGAAAACAACAATATTAAAATCCCCCCACAAAAATATTTGGCAAAAGATTTCAAAGTTGAGGCTGACTGGAGTTCTGCTGCCTATTGGTACGAAATAGCCGCCTTTTCAAATAATTCGGAAATATCCCTGCCCGGTTTAAAAAAAGATAGCTTTCAGGGCGATGCTGTATTACCGGAAATTTATAAATATTTTGGAATAGAAACTGATTTTGATGAAAATGGGATTAAGATAACAAAAACCGGAAAACCCACGGAAAATTTCAGTTTTGATTTTACCGGTTTCCCTGATTTGGCCCAACCGGTTGTGGTGACATGTGCCGGAATGAATATCCCCGGGGAATTCATTGTCCCCAAAAACCTGCGCATAAAGGAAACCGACCGTCTTGAAGCTTTGCAAAGCGAACTAAAAACACTGGGTTATCAAACTGAATTGATCGAATCCGGGAAGCATTTCATTTTATCTCTTCCAAAAACAAATAAGCAAGTTAAAACCAACAAAAGAACAATCGTTAAAACCTACAACGACCACCGTATGGCACTGGCCTTTGCCCCGCTTTGTTTATTGCACAAAAACCTTGAAATAGAAAACCCGGAGGTCGTGTCCAAATCCTATCCGGGCTATTGGGGGGATTTAAAGATGCTTTTCTCAAACTTGCCAGCCGGAACCCCAAACTGGCACTCCCGCTAAAACCCCCTACATTTTGAAAGTCTTTGTAAGACACTTGCCAACACAGGTGTAAGCCCGAAAACCATTTCAGTTTACTTCCTATTTCCCTTTTTGGCAATGAACCCTAAACCTATAACCAACACTAACAGAGAGGAAATTCTCAAATGATTCGATAATGTTACTTGATGTAAAAAGACCTGTCCTGACATATGGGGTATAAGCTGCCCGTGGTTGAAATCTTTTTCCGGGTTCGAAGCGAAATCCTACCCTACCTGTGATATCAAGGTCTCCTGAATATGCAAAGCCTGCACCTATATCAAGGAAATATAAATCGTGTCCAAATATCTTAGTGATTTCTGATTGGAAAAACGAATAAGATCTCCCTGAAATATTATTTGAGAATTCCCTGCCATATCCAATTGATACGGAAGTTTTACTATCAATAGAATTTTGGAATACGTATTCCAAATTTGCAGTTAGTACGTAAAAGTTATAGTCGCCGAAATAGTTATAAAATAATGGTGTATTCAAATAAACGGTAAACGATTTGTCTGTACTCTCTTTTTTGGGCCCTTGCCCAAAGGAAGCAGCTGCTGATAAAAGGATTAAGGATATAATAATGATTTTCGTGTTTTTACTATTTAACCATTAACTTTGAGACACCAGATATCCCATTGTTTTGATATCTAACAAATAACACCCCAAAATAATTGTTGACCAAGACAATTCTTGGTACACTTTTGTCTTTATATAATTCAAATTGCAGTTCATTGCCCATAACACCATAAATACGGATATCACCTTTATCTAATGGGCAATTAGCACGAATAAAAAACTCGCCATTATTGGGATTGGGAAATATTTGAAAAGCAATTTCAGCTTGTTCATTATCCTTGTTAGGAACTGGAAACAAATCAAATTCAGAGGATTTAACAAGTGTGTCAATTTGACTAATTCCGCCATACAATTCAACAGTACTGATATTATCATAAATCGAATACTTGGAGTTAGGGTTTTGTTTGATCCCGCATACATCACCTGCTTTAATAAGCACATGGTTTCCGCCATTTGATATTTTAGTGCCGGGTTTTTAAAACCGATACCCAATGCCTATTGATAAATCGCTTTTAATTTCAATGTATGGTTCGTCTTGCTCCCTGTCGCCATATGGCACTATAAAATAGGGCGTATATGCCAACCGGAGCAAAAGGTGCTCGAATAGATACATCCGGAAACCAAACCTTGCGTTGATCGCTACATCTGCCCCAATGGGCATTATTCCCAACCCTGTTTCAATTTTATTGTTTGACTTGCCATATAGCAGTTTAAACTCAATGGGCACAGCATATGGCCCTACACCATATTTGGAAAAACCCATTCCAAAGCCAATACTAAAAGCCGGGTTAATCAATCGATCTCTTTTTATCAATGCCATTTCAACGTTAAATAGAAATAACGAGGTGAAATCTTTATAAAAAACCGGATAATCGATATAAGCCGAAAACCCTTTATCATTTTTCTTTGCAAAATCATTTCCGGAACCGCTATCTTGCGAATAAGAGAAACCGATGGCAAATGCAAAAAGGCAAAAAAATAAAATATACCTAAAATATCTATTCATTGCTTGATTATTTTAGGATTAATACTCTTTTTATTACAGGGTCACCTCCTTTTAATATTTTAACAAGCAAAACCCCGGCATAATTATCAAGTAAAATTATTGTTGTACGATATTGGTCTTGTGTTAATCCAAATTGCAGTTCATTGCCCATAAGACCATAAATGTGGATATCCCTTTTATCTAATGTACAATTAGCACGAATAAAAAACTCGCCGTTATTGGTATTGGGAAATATTTGATAAGAAACTTCAACTTGTTCATAATCCTTGTTAGGTACTGGAAATAAATCAAATTCAGAGGATTTAACAAGAGTATCAATTTGACTATTTCCGCCAAACAATTCAACAGTACTTATATTATCATAAATTGAATACTTTGATGCTGGACTTTGTTTGGCCCCGCATACATCACCTGCTTTGATGATTACGTGGTTATTTCCTTCCATGATTTTAAACCCGGGCTTTAAAAGAATACTATTACCTGCATATAGGTTCAAATTGGTGTTTTGTATAACATACGACAATGATAGTTCTATTTTGTCCATTGCACGGTATTCCTCATTGGTATTTTGCCACAGCCTATTGTAAAATTTGTAATTGGGGGGGCAGTTACGGGTTTTTTAATAAAATCGTCAATTCTCTGTGTTCCATGTCTTTGGTTTTAAGCATTATTATACGGAAACCCTTGGTTGGGTTTCCCTTTCCGGCAAAAAAGAGTTTTCAAATATAAGGAAAAAAATGTCCCCTTCCCTGAAAACAAGTTATCGGCGGTACAAAAAAAGTTAGCGGTAATTTTCTTGGGGGGGCACCGGACAGGGAACCCCTTTTTCACCTTGTTTTTCACTTTGCTTTACCTCGATTTGCCTGTCCGCCGCAACAATGTGAAGGCGGACATTTGTTAATTCCAAAAAAGGCAAAAAGGTTACCCTGTTTTTCAGGGAAAATTCATTTTTTTCACCATTGGAGCAAATTGGTTTTCCTACGCCCATCATTCCAACATTTTTAAATATCTTTGCCCTAAATTAAAATCACAGCATGAAAGTCGATATTTTCATTCCCTGTTTCATCGATCAGGTTTTCCCGCAAACCGGTATGAACATGGTAAAAATCCTGGAAAAACTTGGGATTGAGGTCAATTACAACCCCAACCAGACCTGTTGTGGCCAGATGGCTTTCAACAGTGGGTTTTGGGACGAGGCGAAAAACCTCGGGCTTAAGTTCCTCAAAGATTTCCCCAACGACAGGCCGGTGGTTGCCCCTTCGGCCTCATGCGTGGGTTATGTGAAAAACAATTACGAAAAGCTGTTTTTCAATACATCCTCCCATCTCGAATACAAAAGGCTTAACAAGAATATTTTTGAACTGACCGATTTCCTGGTGAACGTTTTAAAAACAACCGACCTCGGCGCCACTTTCAACCACAAGGTAACCTACCATGATTCTTGTGCTGCCCTGAGGGAATACGGGATAAAAAACGAACCGCGGGAGCTGTTGAAACATGTGAAG
>JAJRTT010000091.1 GCA_024278155.1 Bacteroidota bacterium
AAAATAAAAGCAATGAAAAACACTCTTAAGGACTACCCAAATGCAGCAATCCCCGTAACGTCAATCCCGGTTATCAATAAATGAATATCATGGGTTCCCTCGTAGGTGAGCAATTCATCTATACCGAAATAACCCGGGGGAGTATATTTGTACTTGGTTTATTATTTTTAAGACTTCTTATGTTGAGTGCAGAGGTTATCAAATATATGCGTTGTCCTATCTAACATATCAAATTATAATAATCACATAGAAATTATTGATGTATTACCCGTTTGTATTCTGTTCACATTCATGATGTCCCATAACAACAATTGGCTCGCTAAACTATTGCCATCATTGTTTTTTTGCAAAGTTACTCATTATTTACTGTTGGTTGATACCTGTTGCAGCTATTGCAAAAGTAAGGGATTTCCCCAACCGCCTGACACCGGTGCGCACGTACGGGGCAACTCGTCAGGCCACTTCGCATGGGCAATCGCACCGGACAGGGCCTAGACGAACCCCGGGACGAATGTGGGGAAATTGTTAATAAAACAAGGCTTCCAAAACTGTATGTTTCCTTAATTTCGCAGGTTCATTAATTTGTTTTAAATGTCGGAAAAAATCGTAGATCGGATAGAGGATTACCTTGACATACATGCACCTTCGGAAATACTTGCCCGTGGTGATAAACTCTTCAAGGAAAAAAAGGTGGGGAGTGCGTCGATAAACAAAAAAAGCGGGACGGCCAATTTTGAAGTGCGCGGGGGCTCCCTTTATATCGTTGTGGTAACCGGCCTCAACGATTACGTTAAATCGCATTGTACCTGTCCGTACAACTGGGGGCCGGTTTGCAAACACCAGGTAGCGGCCCTGCGCTATTTACAGGAAGAATTTGGTGGCAGGAAGAAAAAGGAAAACCATCTTGCTGACATCCATGCGGAAATAAACAAGCACATTAAAAACAAAACAGAAAAACCCAAGCCCCTTCCCGGGCCTAAAATAGAATTACGAAAATCATCGGAACCTTTTTTGATTTCAGGGCATCAATTGATCACGCACGAACTGCTTCAAAACTACAGATCGAATTATTATTACAGCGATTCAGAAGAAATAGAGACAAAAATAATTGCCGATAATAAACTCCACTTTTTTTATAGCAATTACTACCACAGTTTCACGGTAAAATTCTGGCATACCCCCAAAGGCCTTTTCACGTCCTGTACCTGCAACAAAAAAGTGAAAAGCCTGTGTGTGCACCAAATGTCCATCCTGGAGGAAATAGCCAACTCGAACCAACCCGATATCTTTGAACTTATCATCCCTAAAAACCTGAAAGCATTGAAAAATGAGATGCTTGAAGTATATGGGCTAAAGGGAAAAAAATTCAACTCCTTTTTCAACCTGGGTTATCTATATTTTGAAATCGATATTTCATTAAAGCCCGAGTACCGTTCACTATTGCCGGTAAAAGGAAATGATGCTCTCGAATCACAGTTCGAAACCGGTTTTAAGGAACTGGGGAATAATTCCGTAAAAATAGAAATACCGGTCATCGAAGACACAAAGTCACAGAAAAGGGCACCGGGCTTTGCTTTTTTTGCCTCACCGGAAATGGGCTTGCCCCTGAACGATGAAATGGAAATCGTGGTTATTTCGGGAAAAGAAAACAAACAGGGCGATAAACTGGTTTCGCACTTCAAGGGCATTGACAGCCTGAACAGGGACGAACGCCTGGTTTTGACCGAAAAACAAAAAGAGCTTGTCGAGAAAATAACCTATTTCGAGGCCAGTAAGGAGAACGGCATTATCCCCGACAGCGATGACCGTTTCCTCGAAAAACAAAAACACCTGTTCGATTTCCTGAAAAGGGCTTTCCCTTTATTGAAGGCCGAAAAACACTTATTTGTTTTGTCGGATCATGATTCATATTACAAGATAAGGAAATCGGACCTGGAGCCCATAAGCATTGAAGAGGAAAACCCGGAAATAAAATTTGAGCTTACCAACGACGATACCTTTGTGCACCTCAGCCCAAAATTCCTGATCGGAGGCATCGAACAAAGTATGGATAAAATCGATAAACAAAAATCCCACTTTTTATATTCACTAATCAACAACACCCTGTACCTTCATAAATCCATAAGCCAATCGTTGATAATAAGCCAGTTCGGGGGAAACAGGATGACGATGGTAAAAACAGAGTCCAAGCGGTTTTTCGACAATTACATAAAACCCATTTCAAAACATTGCAAAATCGATTTCAACACCGATTTGTTCGCCCTCACGGAAAAGAACATCAATCCTGTAAAAAAACAGGTTTTCCTGTCAGATTATGGCGATTTTGTGGTTTTCAAGCCCATGGTGAAATATGAAGGGGATTTGTCGTTTGAGCCTGGCAATGAAGGCAGCAGCCTGATGGCCAACGATGAAAACAATGTAACGGTTTACAACCGTCCGGAAGAATATGAAAACGACTTCATCGATTTTGTTGCCGGACTGCACCCCGAATTTGAAAGCCAGAAAAATGCTGGGAGGTTTTATCTACAGGCCGATGTGTTGATGGACGATTTTTGGTTTTTCGATGCCTATGAAAAAATGCAAAAAGCCGAAATCGAGGTTCTTGGGCTGAAAGACCTAAAGTCGTTCAAATACAACCCGCACAGGGCCAGTATCAGCAGCGGGATAAAATCGGGGCAGGATTGGTTCGAGGTGGAAGTGGAAGTGGCCTTTGGCGATATGGGCCTGGATTTGAAAAGCCTGA
>JAJRTT010000092.1 GCA_024278155.1 Bacteroidota bacterium
AACCATCTTCGGAGACGGAAAACAGTCGAGGAGTTTTTGTTATGTGGACGATCTGATCCGTGGGATGATTTCCTTTATGGATTCGGGCGATGATGTAATCGGCCCGATCAATATGGGGAACCCTGTGGAATTTACCATGCTTGAACTGGCAGATATTGTCCTGAAACTCACCAATTCAAAATCGAAGATCGTTTACAGGCCCTTGCCCCAGGACGATCCGTTGCAACGCTCACCGGATATTTCCCTGGCCAAGGAGAAACTGGGATGGGAACCCATGGTTTCCCTGGAGGAAGGTTTGGAAAAGACCATTGGGTATTTTGAATCAATTTTAATTGACCCTAATATATGAACAAAGCAGAGTTTAACCTATTAAAATACAGCTATAAGCTTTTTGACCATATTGCTGAAATAATTGGTCGTGCCCAAAAGAAGGTTGCCATCTCACTCAATACGGAAACAACACTTTTGTATTGGAGCATTGGGAATTACATTAACACTGACCTAAAAGTCACCGGACAAGTTACATATGGTTCAAGGATTATTGCGACATTGTCGCAACAATTGAGTTGGAGCCATTTAATAGAACTTGCAACAATCAGCGATTTTACAAAAAGGGAATTCTATATATTGCTTTGTAGCGAGGGAAACACCGAACATAAAGAACTGTTAATGTTAGATGATAAAAGTACAAAGGTTGCCCAATACCTGACTGAATTTCCCAGTAAAAAATGGTTTGCCCAAAAATTACACAGGGCTTTAGAACTTGTAAAAATGAACAATCCAAATTTCGAGTAATGAAAAAAAAACCTACCACACATTTCTAAACAAATTCTTTCTTTTGTATTTAATAATTATATCTCAAGTCACAAAATAAGCATGGACATATTAATAACCGGAGCCAAAGGCCAATTGGGAAAGTCATTTCGGAAAAACGCACCCTCCTACCCTGAACATACATTCACCTATACCGATTTTGAGGAATTGGATATTGCCGATTTTGAAAAGGTAAAGGGATATCTTTCCGTCAATAAATTTGACGTTTTGATAAACTGTGCCGCATATACGGCCGTTGACAAAGCGGAAGAGGAAATAGAGAAAGCCGAATTGCTCAATGTGACCGCTACCAGGGATTTAGCCCGGCTTACCAAAATGTTAGGTATTTTCCTGATCCATATTTCGACAGATTTTATTTTTGATGGGGGGAAAAAACACGCTTACACCGAGGAAGACCAACCCAATCCGTTAAGTGTTTATGGAAGAACAAAGGCAGACGGGGAAAACATGCTTGTTGAAAATGCTGGCAATGCGGCCATTATCCGGACTTCATGGCTTTATTCCGAGTATGGGGACAATTTCATGAAAACCATTATCCGTTTGGCAAACGAAAGGGATACGTTGAATATCGTTGATGACCAAACCGGGACGCCCACTTATGCCACCGACCTTGCCAAATTCATCCTGGATGTCATGCCAAAGATGGCACACACAAAAGGGGTCGAAACCTATCACTATTCCAATGAAGGGGAAACAAGCTGGTACGGGTTTGCAAAAGCGATAACAGAAATAAAAGGGATACCGTGTGCCATAAACCCGATCCCCACCAGTGAATATCCACTGCCGGCAACAAGGCCGGCCTATAGCGTTATGAGCAAAGAAAAAATAAAATCGGAATTTGGGGTTACTATTCCCACATGGGAAAATAGCTTAAGGGAATGCATAGCCGGGCTTTGACCCAAGTTCGGACTTCAATATGATTTTGTGCAATATTTCACAGGCATCGTTCACATTGTCGATCAGTGATCGGGCGGATATGGTAGCACCAGAAATGGCATCCACATCTTCGCCATAATCAATCTGGCAATCCTTGCTCCCGGCAAATTGCCGCAACCACCTTCTTGAAGTAATCTCATATCCGTATTCAGGGCCATACTCCAATATTTTCACCAGTTTCAAGTTCAAATTGGAATCGTAAAGCACAAAATAGCTGAACAGTTCGTAATTACCCGATTGCGTATCCCTCGAATAAACAGGGCATCCACCCACCCTACAGGCTGTGGCATTGTCCACAAGAAAGTAACCGAGGACGCTTTCATTTCCGTTGATTTTGAAAACTTCCAAATCCTGGTTTAGCACAAGGCTATCGCCAAATTGGGTTTTTTCGATATCAAATTCAACACTTTCGAATTCTTTAGACAGCACCTTGCCGATTTTCCGTTCATGTTTTTCATAAACCTGTCCTACACCAACTTGCATTACAATCAGGTTAAACAATATAAATGTCAGGATCGTTTTCTTCATTTTGATTTGTTTTTAAAATTTCCATGCCATAAGCCCAAAGCAGAAAGCAAAACCCTGCCTGCCCGAACTTTGGCTTACGTAGGGCAGGCAAGGCTTAAAACCAAACACCCAAACCGATATTCAATTGCCCAAGGCTTTCAGAACCGGGTGCAGCATTTGACAAAACCTGATAATCCGCTTTTATAACTGCCCCTTGTGCCATTTTCCAACCCAGGCCAAATGTGATGTCCGTTCGGTTATATGCATCGTTCTTTATCGTTTCAGAGGTAGTGGAAGCGTGTGTATCATAGTTCTCATATCGCACAAAGGGACCAAGATGTGCGTATCTTTAGATGACAATGAAATATTGTACGCAAGTTCCAGATAGTAACCGGTAATCACTTTGCCCAAATCTTCAGATGTGAATTTATTATATTGCAAAGTGTTTTTCAATCCGGTGTACGTATATTGTCCCCTGAAGGAAAAAGCTTTGATATTGTACCTTGCGTCCAGGCCGAACATGTTTATTTGAACTATGGAGCTGTCCGCCCGGGCCAATCCTTCCGAATTTGAATTTTTCAAACCATCATATAAAATGGATTGGGATTTCCCGATATACGCAGCTCCCCCGATTTTCAAGCCCAGGATTCCGTAATATTCAAGTTTGGTGCTCAGGGTAGGGGAACTCATGAACGACTCCAGGCCTTTTTGCCGCCCGCCCCTTAATCCATTCTTCCCGTTAAAACTCCCTTCACCGTTGTCATAGCTCTTAAATCCATTGACAATGTAAAGTTGGTATTTCATGGATATTTCCTTTACGTTTCCGCGGAAACCCGCGCCGATTTCCCTCCAGGTTGATGGAACAACATATTTGTCCACATTTGGCCTTTCGACACCATTAAAGGTCGGCGGTTCGTGGAGTTCGTTTACTATCCCCATCGGGATCAACATCAATCCTCCCCGGAATTGGATATAGTCATTGATCCGATAGTTCAGGAATGCCTGTTCGATGTAAACTTCCGAAACATGCTCATATTCCACCTCGGTCACAAAAGTTGTCCGGGAATTGAATTTGTAGCCAAAAAGAAAGATCATCCTATGGACGTCCAAATTTGCATTGGTCCGTTCATCGCCCATGATTTTATTATAGTCCACCTGGCCGTACCCACCAACAGTAAGTTTTTTTTCCTGAATGGAAATCATGTTTTCCGCCGTGTTTATATCGGGTGTTGCATATTGTATTTGCGCCATTAGGTTATTTGCGAGAACAACAATGGCCGCTAAAGCCAATATTCTGTTTATATTCATTTCCAGAATGATTTTTATTGTTAAAACCGTTTGCAAACATAGTTTGAAGGGATATGCTGCACAATCCCCAAAACTTAGGATTATTGGGGTGGGCAATCACATATAATGGGGATGCCTATGCCCTTTCAGGGCGGATTGGGTTTTTTCGCAAAGGGCATTGCCCTTTGCGATTGCCATAAACCCGTTGGTTTTTTGTTTTGTGGTGGGGCTTTATGGACTGCCCTGAACGGGCATGTGGAAACCCCGGATTTACCTTGGCCCAATCAACATGGCGGTTAGCTTGAACGCCGGTTATCCCGAATAGCCATCAAGGGCAATTATTTTGTTTACCACGGCATAGATCGTCAATCCCGAAACCGATTTGATCCCGGTTTTTTGGCTGATGTTTTTCCGGTGGGTTATTACGGTATGTGTGCTGATAAACAACTTGTCGGCAATTTCTTTGGTGGGGTTCCCCTGGACAAGCAGCTTAAGGACTTCGATTTCCCTGTCGCTCAAGGTATTTCTTATATGTGATTCCTGCGAGTTCCCTGATTCGAGCAACTTTCCGATTTTCCTTTTGATTGTTTCCGGTCTATCACCGATCTGGATAATGTCATCAAACTGCTCAAGGACATTTTTTTCAAAATAGGAAAACACCATGCCCAGCCATTTTGCCCCTTCAAATTCAGTGGCGATTTTATTGAAAAAAACAAGGTTGTGCTGTATCAGTGAAGGGTCTATCAGGACAATATCAATATTCTCGGAAGTATTGAAGCGTGCCAGTTCATCAAGTGATCCCACCCGGAAAAAATCCTTTCCGGGAATCTCAAGGATATGTTGGATCCCAAGAAAAATGATTTCGGACGGAACGGCCATCAATATTTTCTTCCTGTTACCCACTATCTCCGCTTTTTGATTTTCATTTCTATTTCCTCCACAAGCGGAATCAGTATGGTATCCTCGATTTTCTGGTGGATATTCAAATCGTACTCCAACTCAAACAGGTCAAACAGGATTTCCCTCCTGACGGGCATATCCCCTTTTTGGGGCAAATATTTGATCAGGAGGTTTTTCAGGTCGGTCAGTTTCTCCTCGATATTGCTATGGTG
>JAJRTT010000093.1 GCA_024278155.1 Bacteroidota bacterium
CAAAAGAGAAATATGCGGCTGCCCTTTTGTTGAAGCCCAATGAACCAGTCCCCACGGAAAAAATCAAAGGGATAGATATTGAAATTGCCGCAAAAGCCGATAAGCAAAAATCCTATGATGATGCCATCGCTGCCGCTGATGCTTTTGTGGGGGCCGGGGATTATGCAAATGCCAAGCTGAAGTATAAAGAAGCTTCAAGGATCTTGCCGGGAGAACAATACCCCAGGACAAAACTGGATGAGGTGACCGCCCTTGTCATAGCCCTGAATACCGAGCAATCGGCCTACGAAAAAGCCATTGCTTCCGGCGACAGGCTTTTCACGAAGAAAGATTATCCCGGGGCAAAAGCTGAATTCGAAAAGGCGAACAAGCTCAAACCATCGGAAGCCTATCCTTCGGAAAAAATCACCGAAATCGACCTGAAACTTGCCGAACTTGAAGAACAACAAAAATCCTATGACCAGAGCATTGTTTTGGCCGATCAGTTGTTTAACGAAAAAAAATACAACCAGGCAAAACTTGAATATCAAAAGGCAGGCGGAATTAAACCCGATGAACCTTATCCAGGAAGCCGGACAAAGGAAATAGATGACATAATAGCGAACCAGGCCTTTACGCTTAAATTGTACAATCAGACCATTGCCGGGGCCGATCAATTTTTTGATGCAGGGAAATATGACAAGGCAATTGTGGAATATAAACAGGCTTCCGATATGCAGCCCTCGGAGCAATATCCAAAGCAGCGCATTGTGGAAATCAACCAGCTTATCGCCAGTCAGGACCTTCTTGAAGAACAATATTTGCAGGCAATCACAGCTGCGGACAATTTGTACAAACAGAAATCCTATGATGAGGCTTTGACCCATTATCGGGAAGCTGCCGGATTGAAACCCGATGCAAAGAGGCCGAAGGAGCGAATTACGGAAATCTCAACATTTTTGGCTGCAAACCAAAAAGAAGGGGAAGATTATGCAAATGCCATTAAGGAAGGTGACAATCTGTTTGCGTTAAAGGATTATGAGAAAGCGAAACTGGCTTATATGAAAGCCGGGAACATCAAAAAGGTCGAGCAATACCCCAAGGATAAAATTGCCGAGATCGAAAAAATAATCCTCCAGCAGAAAACCGACCGGGCAGAATTCAATAAGTTGATCGCCGCTGCCGACCGCATGATGGGCTCAAAAGAATACGATAAGGCAAAAGCGAAATATGAAGAAGCCAAAACCGTACTTCCCGAGGAACAGTACCCGGTCGATAAACTCACAGAAATTGCTTCAATTGCCCTTGCTATGGAATTGGAGGCCCAGGATAAATACAATGAGACAATAGCCTCTGCCGATGATTTAATGGCTGCCAAAGATTATGAACCTGCAACCATTAAATATAGGGAAGCCTTGAGATTGAAGCCGGAAGAAGATTACCCTGTCCAGAAAATTGCCGAGATCGAACGTCTTGTTACCGATTTTGAAACTTTAAAGGTCAACTATAATAAATTGATTGTGGATGCTGACAGATTGTTCAAGACCAAGGATTATTCCGGGGCCAAGCCCATTTATGTAGAGGCTGCCGCATTGATGCCCGATGAAACTTATCCAAAAACAAAGATCGAGGAAATCAATTTGATCTTTAAGGCACAGCTCGAAAAACAGCAGCAGGATTATGATAATGCCGTAGCCGATGCCGATAAGTTTTTTGCGGCACAGATATTCGACAAGGCCCTTGACTCGTACCGTGTCGCAAAACAGGTGAAGCCCGAAGAAAGCTATCCCGATGAGATGATCGGGAAAATCATGAAGATACTTGACGAGAATGCAGTACGTGATTTGTTGACCTCGACCATCACCATTGAAGACCAGGCAGAGAAGAAATTTGAATTTGAGCCTGTTTCGATTACCGATCGTAAGAAAAGCTTCATCTATATCAAAGCAAGGAACACTTCCGATGTGGCATTCAAAGTGGTGATGGGTTATGGCAAGGGGAGTTCAAAGAAGGGTGGGATAGTCCTTCCAATTCCTGCAAACCAGAAAATGAAGGAGTTCATTATCCCCATCGGAAAGCAATACCAGTGGTTCAATGAAAACAATAATTGGATCAGCCTTACTTCCCAGGGTGGGTCGGTCGAATTGAAACTCATTAAAATTTCCCGTGGCGAATAAGCTGTCAGGTTGAAGCCGGTATGTTCGTCAGCCACCTGACAGCTTGAAAAAGATGCCGTAATCGTTCTCCCTTACGGTTTGTTATTAGCTGTTCCCATATGTCGAAACCGTCCATGATTACGGTTTATTTTCAATGATTTGATTTGCATTTTCGATACTTCCGGGTCTCTACTGACCAGTCCATCATCAACCCGAAAGGCAAGCAAAAATAAAGTTCGATTCTTTAAAGGCATAATTTTATCTTTGCACCGCTTTTTACTGATAAAATATAACAATATGCAATTAAGCGAACAAGAAAAAATACGCAGGCAATCTTTGGATGAGTTAAGGAAACTGGGGATCGAGCCTTATCCCGCCGAGCTTTACGAAGTAAATGCAACGGCAGCCGAAATTCATGAAAACTTCCCAAAAGACAGCAAGCTGTACCAGGATGTGACCATCGCCGGACGTGTCATGCAAAGGCGCATCATGGGTGCGGCCTCTTTTACCGAGATCCAGGATGCCAGTGGGAAACTGCAATTGTATTTCAAACGCGATGAGATATGCGGGGGCGAAGACAAGACCATGTACAATATCGTGTTCAAGCGCTTATTGGACATCGGTGATATCATTGGAGTGAAAGGCTATGTGTTCATTACAAAGATGGGTGAGATTACCCTGCACGTGAAGGAATTCAAATTGCTGAGCAAATCGTTGAAAGTGCTTCCCGTGGTGAAAGAAAAAGACGACAAGGTTTGGGATGCTTTTAC
>JAJRTT010000094.1 GCA_024278155.1 Bacteroidota bacterium
ATTTTGGTTGCCATTGCACAGCTTTGTCAACAAGCGAATCTTGCTCCCATTGGTGACAACACCAATGGGCGGCAAGGTTGGTTGTGGGTTACTGTGGTATTTATGCCTTGGACAAACTTCTCGCATAAGGCACCACATCCTGTCCGGCAAAATCATTTTCGAGGTACTTGTAATAACCTGCTATGGCAATCATGGCCGCATTATCGGTGGTGAACTGGAAATCGGGGATAAAAACATTCCAGCCCCTTTTTTCGCCTTCTTCGGCCAACCTGCTCCTTACAAGGGAATTTGCCGAAACACCACCTGCAATGGCCACATCATTTACACCCGTAACCTTAACGGCTTTTGCCAGCTTTTCCATAAGGATTTCCACGATTGTTTTTTGGATGGAAGCGGCTAGGTCGTTTTTGTTCTGCTCAATAAAATCCGGGTTTTCTTTCAGGCGGTCCCGCACGAAATAGAGGAAGGATGTCTTTAGACCGCTAAAGCTAAAATCCAAATTCTTGATCCTTGGTTTTGGGAATGTGAATATACTTGCATCCCCCTCTTTTGCCAGTTTATCGATTACGGGTCCGCCAGGATAGGGAAGGCCCATTATTTTTGCCGCTTTGTCGAATGCCTCCCCCGCTGCATCATCTATTGTTTTACCAATTATCTCCATGTCCTGCTGGTCTTTTACAAGTACGATTTGCGTATGACCACCCGAAACGGTGAGGCACAAAAAGGGCAAAGAAGGCAATTTTTTATTTCCCTCGGTGTTTTGTATGAAATGTGATAAAATATGGGCTTTAAGGTGATCCACTTCGATCAAGGGAATGTTCAAACCAAGGGTAAAAGCTTTTGCGAAAGAAGTGCCGACAAGCAGGGAGCCGAGCAGACCGGGGCCACGGGTGAAAGCCACTGCGCTCAATTGGCTTTTTTCAATACCGGCCTTTTTAAGGGCTGCATCCACCACCGGGATAATATTTTGTTGGTGCGCCCGCGAAGCCAGTTCGGGCACCACGCCACCATAACGTTTATGGACATCTTGTCCGGCAATAATGTTGGCAAGCACTTTGTTGTTTTCGAGCACTGCCGCCGAAGTGTCGTCGCAGGAAGATTCAATGCCGAGGATATATTTTTTCATAGTCGTTTTTTACACAAATATCTGTTTGTAAATTATCGAATTAAAAACAGAAAGTTTACATTTGTTATGGAATTTCGTAAATTGAAAAACCCTGTCTTTTTATAAACCATTAAACGGGACAAAATTATTAAAAATAAAGGGCTTAAAATACCAGTTTTTTTTCTGACAGGGATTATTACCTTGTTGGTGACCTTGTCGGTTGTATTGCAATCTGCCCTGGTCCAGACTTTGGTTGCCCGTATGGCCACCGATTACCTGACAAAAGAGGTGGGCACAAATGTGCATATTGACAAAGTCAAAATCAGTTCCTTGAAAGAATTCTGCCTTCGCAATGTATTTGTGGAGGACCTGCACCGGGATACCCTCTTGTTTGCCGGGAAGCTCACCGTAAACCTGAATTGGTTTTCCATTAAAAACGAGAAATTGTATTTCAAGGAAATCAATGTTGACAGTGCGGTTTTCCGTCTGAAAACTTATGAGGGCTCCCAAACCAATAACCTGGGCTTTGTCTTGGATTACTTTAATGCAAAGGCTTCGGGCGAAAAGGAGGGAATCCGTGATTCAATAAAAGTCGCCCCTCCAAAACCATGGGACATTAGGTTGGACAAATTGGTTGTCCACCAATCTGAGTTTGTTTACCAAAACCAGAACAGCCCAAGAACCGAAGGTCAAATGGACTATAACGATATGAAGGTGACAGGGGTCGACCTGGATTTGGAAAACTTCTCTATGAAGGCCGATACGATGTTTGCAAAAATCAATCATTTGTCGGCACATGAAAAATGTGGTTTTAGGCTCGACAGCCTATCGGGAGACTTTAAGTTTAGTTCCCGGATTTTGCTTGTGAAGGATTTCCATGTATTGACACCCATGAACCACATAAAGTTGGATTTGGAATTTTCATATCAATCCCTTACTGCTTTCATGAACTTTAATCGGGACATAAAAATAGAGGCCCATATCAAACCTTCTATCGTTAACCTTGCCGAAGTCGGGTATTTTGCCAAAACCATGTTCCCCATGGACAACAGGATGAAAATTTCGGGGGACGTGCGGGGGACGGTGGATAATTTCAAGGCAAGGAATTTTAAGTTTGCCTATGGGAAAACAACCCAGTTCAGGGGGGATGTTACCATGAGCGGCCTGCCCGAGGTAAGGGAAACATTTACGCATTTGTCCATCCGCGATTTTATTACCTCTGCTGCCGATGTTGAATCTTTCCGCCTCCCAACGGATGAGGTTTTTATCCCATTGCCAATGGTAATCCAAAATTTTGGGAAAACGAGGATCAAGGGGAGGTTCACAGGTTTCTACAATGATTTTGTGGCCAATGCGAATTTCAGGACCGATATCGGTAATGTGAGCACCGACCTCGTGTTAAAGGTCAATTCTTCCAATACCGTAACTTATACGGGTAAGATAAAAACTGTTGACCTTGATGCCGGAAAGCTGTTGAACGTGAAGGACAATCTTGGGCTACTAACCTTTTCGGCCACTGTGGATGGTTCCGGTTTGAACGGAAACAATGCAAATATCAATATTGGTGGGCTCATTGATTCGGTAAATGTTTTTGGGAATTTATACCGGCAAATCACCCTTGCCGGGAACCTTGCCGAGAAAAAGTTTAGTGGGGATTTTCAGGTAAATGACAAAAAAGTGCAAATTGATTTCAATGGCAGCATCGATTTCAACAACAGTGTACCGGCCTATAATTTTACGGCCGAAATCGATAACGCCTATTTGCAGCAGCTCAACCTTGTGGAACGGACTCCGTCAATGTGCCTTTCAACCAGCATGAACATTGACTTTCGCGGTGATGATATCGACAATATACAAGGGATAATCAAACTGAACAACACTAAATATTCTGAGAAAGAAAAGAGTTACTTCATGAAGGATTTTACCTTGAGCATTACCCGTGACTCAACGGAATATGCCTTTATCAGCCTTTATTCCGATATTGTGGATGCCATGGTGGAGGGGAAGTTCAAGTTGGCCGAAGTACCGGCAAGGGTCGAAAACCTTTTTAATACCTATCTCGATACCTTGTTTAGTGAGACTATCCAAAAGGACAGCCTGCATTTTGATCAGGATTTTATTTTTGAAGTCACCCTGAAGAACACAAAAGCCATAAGTGAGCTCTTTGTGCCACAGCTTTTGGTGGAGCCAAACACGGTTTTTTCCGGTGGGTTTAATACCCATATCAATAACTTGTTTGTGGATGGCCGTTCCCCGAAAATTGTTTTTGAAGGGAGTGAATTGAAAAACTGGAATCTTGATTTTTATTTTCATGAAACGGAAATAAGGATGAACACGGGATGCGAACGATTGGCCTTCTCAGATACGTTGGGGATCGATAGTTTGAAGTTTATTGCGGCAGCCCGCAACGATTCGGTTTTTTATTCCATCGGATGGGACAATAAAGGGGTTTCTCCCACCAATAAAGGGGATATCCGGGGATTTGTCAATTTTGACAGCAAGCACAAATATCAGCTAAAACTTAAACGTGCCGATATAACCATCGCCGATACATTGTGGCAAGTGAGCAATGATAACTACATTTTAGTGGATACGGGTTTTATCCATTTCAACGATTTTGGTTTTCGGAACAAGGAACAAAGTATCCGTTTAAATGGGGTCATTTCGCCAAATCCCATGGACTCCATGCAGGTGACCTTCAATCGGTTTGACCTGTCAAATCTGGAGATTGCCCTTCAGCGTATCCGCATGAACCTGGACGGGGTGATCAATGGTGATTTCACGCTTATGGATTATTACGGCCAGCCAAACTATCTTTCCGACCTCACCATTTCCGATTTTTATTTTAACAGGGAAAAGCTGGGCGATGCGTTCCTTACCACCATCTGGGACCCGCAACAGAAGGCCTTTGATATTTTGGCACAAATAGTTTATTCCGGAAATGTTGGCAAAAGGAAAACCCTCGATGTGTCAGGTGCCTATTATCCACAAAACGAAACACAGAACTTTGACATTGACGTGCGTCTTGAAAATTATAAATTATTGACACTTGAGCCATTTATGAAGGACTTTGCCTCTGACATAAAAGGCTTGGCCTCGGGGAAACTTAAACTGACAGGGACAACCGAAAAGCCCGAGATACATGGGGATATCAGCATGATACATGCAGGCATGAAAATCAATTACCTGAACGTGAGCTATTACTTTGCCGGCAAGGCCGGTTTTACGGATAACTCAATTTATTTTAAAGATATAATTGTATATGATTCTTTGAACAATGAGGCTGTTTGTTCTGGTGAGTTTACCCATGATTATTTCAAGGATTTCAAAATGGACCTAAGGGTGAAAACGGACAAGATAACGGGCCTTGACACGAAAAGGGGCGACAACGATATTTTTTATGGAAAAGCCACCGCTGGCGGCGATGTGCATATTTTTGGGCCTTTGGATAAGCTTACCTTCGATATTGCCCTGAAATCGGAAAAAGGGACCAATATCAAAATCCCCATTAGCTCTTCTGCTACAATTGCGGAAAATGACTTTATCACATTTGAACAACCGGAAATAGACTCGGCTTTTATGGAACCTGTTGAAGTGGAAGAAGAAACCGGCAGCTTTGCGCTAAAACTGGAGTTGAACCTTACCAATGATGCGGATATACAAATGTTTTTGCCTTACAGCATGGGCAATATCCGGGGGAAAGGCCATGGGCAAATATTCATGGACGTGACCCCGGAAGGCGCTTTTGCCATGAACGGGGAATATTTGATCGACCGGGGTTCTTTTTTCCTGACCCTTCATAATATCATTAACCGCGATTTTTCAATAAGAAGGGGAAGCAAGGTCTCCTGGTCAGGGGATCCCTATAATGCAGAAATCTCAATGAAAGCTGTTTACAAAGTGAAAACCAGTCTGGGGGATTACGACCCGACCGGTAGCGGGCAACAAAGGGTCACGGTGGATTGCGTGATCGGGTTGACGAACAATTTGTATAATCCCGAAATCAAGTTCAGTATCGAATTCCCCGATATGCGCGACAGCGACAAACAATTTGTTTATTCGAGGCTCGACACTACCGACCAGGCACTTATGAGCCAGCAAATGTTGTCGCTTTTGGTCATGAACAGTTTTACCAACAGTAGCGAATCCACGGGGTCAGTGAATTTCAATACCTATTCGTTGCTCACTAACCAATTGAACAACTGGCTTTCGGGTCTCAGCAATGATTTTGATGTGGGGATAAATTACCAGCCCGGTGACGAAATTTCACAGCAAGAGGTGGAGGTGGCCTTGTCAACCCAATTGTTTGATGACCGTGTTATCATTGATGGAAATGTGGGGATGATAAGCCAGGACAGGGCAAGCAATACCAATGAGATTGTGGGGGAAGTAACCGTGGAGGTGATGCTAACACCGGATGGAAGATGGCGGGGGAAGGCGTTCAACAAATCGAACCACGATTATTTATACCGGAACTATTCGCCCTACACTCAGGGCCTGGGTATTTTTTATACAAAGGAGTTCAGTAGTTTTAGGGATCTGTTTACCTCCCGGAAGAAAAAAATGGAGAAAAAGGAAAAGGAAGAATTGAGCATTCAGGAATGATTGTTACTTTTGTGCGGTAAAAAGGGTAATTAGGGGTAATTGATGGTAATTAGGGGTAATTGATGGTAATTAGGTTGTAACTGATGGTAATTAGGTTGTAACTGATGGTAATAGATTGCCTGCATCGGTAGCTTGCTGAAGCGGATAATTGATTGTTAAAATAGACAATAAAAAATTAGCAAATTACAGCGAAGCAAATTATGCACACAGTACAAATTACAAAATATAAATTGTTTTTATTTTAATTATTTAATTATGATACAACGCATTCAAACATTGTACTTGCTCATTGCCTTCGCGCTTGGCATCGTTTTCCTTTTTTCGCCTTTGGCAAGTTTTTCCATCGCCGATCTTTTGGTCGAGTTGAACGTGATTGACCTTAATCAGGTTTCGGATATGAACCAGGCCATGTTTGTCGATACCATGCCGTTGATAATCGTTGATCTGGCTTTTGTGGTTTTAATGGCTGTTTCCATTTTGATGTACAAAAACAGGCCTTTACAGATAAAAATGGTTGGCTTTGGTTTTCTTATGAACACGGTGATAATCATTCTTGGCTTTTGGTACACCGACACCATGGCCGATAAAGTCAATGCCCTTCCCGATTACGAATATGGGGCAATAATCCCTGTTATTTCGCTTATTTTCCTGTTTATGGCCATGCGCGGTATCAGGAAAGATACAAAGTTGATCAAGTCCATGGAAAGGTTGAGGTAGTTTATTCGGATATGAAACAGCGATGGGACATGTTCCACAGCTCTCTCCAATTTCCCAACATCCTCAAGTTCTTCAATAATACCCTCGTTTGTAATCCCTGTCGATTTCCAGGATTTCCAAATCTTTGATATCTTTCCCATCGATCGCAAAACGGATAAAGGTGATTTTTTTGTGCAATCCCGAATTGCCACTTCCGCCCGGATTGATGTGCAAAAGATTGTGTTTTTTGTCGAACATAACCTTCAGGATATGGGAATGGCCCGAAATGAAAAGCCCCGGATGTTCTGCCAGGATAATCTTGCGCGCTTTCGGTTGGTACCGTCCGGGATAGCCCCCAATATGGATAATGAAAACCTTTGTTTTTTCACAGGTAAACAGCTGTGTTTCGGGATGGGCAATCCTTGTTTTGTGGCCGTCAATGTTCCCATAAACTGCCCGTAAAGGTTTAAAGGCCGCAAGCTTGTCGGCTGTTTCAATATTGCCGATATCGCCGGCATGCCATATTTCATCACAGTCGGCAAAGAATTCAAAAAGCCTGGGATGGAGAAAGGAGTGGGTATCGGAGAGCAAGCCAATCTTTGTCATATTCTTGTTAACGTCCTTGGATTGGTACTGTTCCGCCAACCGTATGATTGGCAATATCAAACTTTATTTCGATCTGCATAAAGGTACGTACCGCTTTTCCTTTCTTTATCCCCGGGTGCCATTTCATGAGTTTCAATACCCGGATGGCTTCTTCGGTAGTGCCGCCGCCGAGTGTGTTCACGATTTTGATATTTGAGATACGCCCACTTTGTTCCACAACGAATTTCAGCTTTACCTCTCCTGAAATATTTTGCTTGAAAGCTGTTTCAGGGTATTTTAGGTTACGGGCCAAAAAACTATTGAAGTTTACATCGGTACTGCTGAAAATCGGTTTGGGGTATTTGTCAACCTCCTTCATATCGTACACATGGTTGCTGGAGTCAATGGGCTGGTACGGGTACGAAAAGTAATTATAGCCCCTTTCCTTGATAAGCTTTTTGTATTTCTTGATGTTGAATTTTATTTTGATGGAATGGGCATATGCAATGGGTTTACCCAATTCGTTGGCAGGGTTCCACAAAATCTTTTTGAAAATACGGATGGCTTCCTTGTCGATTTCGGGGCTTACAGATTGTTCTATTTTCAGGTTGCTTGTATTTCCGTTTGGTTCCACAAGAAAGGAAAGTTCAACCGTACCTCCAATGTTTTTTTTTAGGGCAAGTTCGGGATATATCATTTCCTCCTTTATAAAAGCCTTTAACAACTTGTTCCCGCCGTAGCATGTGGGTGGGTCAATTTCCTGCGCGTTAAGTGTGGAAATCGGATTGGCGAATAGCCCAATTAGAAAAAAGGAAAGAAAGAGCACTTTGGTTCGACTGATCGTTTTCATGATACGGGTGTCTTTTTTGAAGACTATAAAAATACTTAAAAAAGTTGCATTTGCCAAGATTAAAATCACTTTCACTTAATTCTGTTTGGAAATGTGTAATTTTACACGATAATTCATCCTGACATGGAAATATTTTATGCACTTGCGGGAATTGGTTTTGGCGGCTTGTTTGCATGGTTGTTTTTTCGAAACAAAGCTAAAGCCATTTCGTCCGATTTTGAATTGAAGCTTTCTGAAGCTGAACAATACAGGATTTCTGGATTGAATGAAGTTGATAAGGAAAAAGGGGTTCTTCAAGAAAAACTTTCCAATCTTCAACAGCAAAACGATAAGCTGGAAAAAGAACTTGTTTCGGAAAATGATAAAAACGGCAGATTGGAAATCAGGCTTGCCGAAACCCATGTCGAAATGTCCAATTTGGAGGAAAAACTCAGCCAGGAAAAATCGGAAATAGAAAAACTCCAGAAGAAATTCACCGTTGAATTTCAAAATATTGCCAACAATATCCTGAAACAGAATTCCGTGGAGTTCACAAACCTCAACCAAAAAAACATCCATGAAATTTTGAACCCCCTCAAGGAAAAAATCAATTTGTTTGAGAAAAAGGTGGAGGATACTTATGCCAAAGGCCTGAAAGACCAAACCGATTTGCGGGCCGAGCTGAAAAAGCTTTACGAACTCAATTCCAAAATAAGCGATGAGGCCAATAACCTGACGCGCGCCCTTAAATCGGACACAAAAATCCAGGGGAACTGGGGCGAACTTATCCTCGAAAAGGTGTTGGAACGATCGGGTTTGGTAAAAGGTCAGGAATATGAAACACAAGAGGTTGTCCGTAATGAATCAGGGGAGATGCTGCGCCCGGACGTGGTCATCAAGTTGCCCGACAACAAGCACGTGATCGTGGATTCAAAAGTTTCCCTGAAAGCTTATGAAGCTTTTGTCAATTCTGAGGACAAGCATACGAAAGACGGGCTTTTGAAGCAACATGTGGAATCCATCCGCAAACATGTGAAAGGGCTTGGCGAGAAAAACTATCAACATTCAACGGCTTATGACTCCCCGGATTTTGTATTGTTGTTCATGCCCATCGAATCCGCATTTAGTGCTGCTGTTCAGGGAGATATGGGACTGTTCAATTATGCCTGGGACAAAAAAATCGTGATCGTCAGCCCATCCACTTTGTTGGCCACATTGCGTACCATTGCCTCCATCTGGAAACACGAAAAACAAACTAAGAACGCCCTCGAAATCGCAAAACAGGGAGGTGCGCTTTATGATAAATTCCATGGTTTGCTTGATGATTTCGAGAAATTGGGGAAACAATTGAACACAGCTCAAAATACCTTTGACAGTACAAAGAACAAATTAACGGGCAAGGGCAATTTAATCCGACAAGTTGAAAAATTAAAAGAGTTGGGGGCAAAGGCTTCAAAATCCTTGCCCACCGGGTTGCTTCACGATACCTGAAAAACAAATTGCAAAATTCCCCGTAGGGGATATTGATTAAAACAAATAGGGATAAAAAATGAAATCCAATAAACTCCTTATCATCCTTGTGCTATTTGCACTTAATGTTTCGGCAAAGAAATTAGGCAAGACCGACTTTGCCACCCTGTACGCAAACAAGGGTTTCACCGATTTGAAAATACAGGTTTACCATACTTCCGATTCTGTTTCGACGGTTTATATGGATATCCAACTAAAGGATTTTCATTATAGGCACTATACCGAAAACAATTTCCACAAAGCCTATTTCAAGGTGTATTACGAACTTTACCCCGGCTATGATTCAAAGTTTCCAATTGATTCAGCTTCAGTGTTTTTTTCTGATACTACGGGTTATGGTTCAGAAATCGAGATGATCGTGAATTTTGACGTGAAAGCTGTTTTCCCCGGAAATTATGTCCTGAAGGTAAGTTTGGCCGATTTGTATGGCAAGGAAGGTAATTCCGTTTTGGATATTATTGAAATCGATAAAACAACGAAGCATTCAAGACAGGATTTATTATTGAAAGACAGTGATGGCTATCCTCTTTTCACCAATGCCTTGAACGCCGGGCAATATTTTATCCTCGAACGGAACGAGCCCGATTCAACGGATTTGTTCATCCGTTATTTCCATAAGGATTTCCCCATCGCAAAACCCCCGTTTTCCCCTGAAAAACAGGAGACCTATAAATTTGAACCGGACAGTTTTTACACGGTGAGTATCGTGGCCGGTGAAACGCCCGTGTTGGAATTGCCGTACAAAGGGATTTATCATTTCCAAACCGATATCGCACAGGACGATGGGCTTACGCTTTTTCATTTCAGCGATGGCTTCCCCAGGATAGAGACACCTTTGCAGGCCATTGAACCTTTAAGGTACCTGACCACAAAAAAAGAGTACAACAAAATGCTTTCCTATGAGAACAAAAAAGCGGCCGTGGACAGTTTTTGGTTGCACCGTGCCTCCGGTAACCCCGATCGGGCACGGAAAATGATTCAGAAATACTATGGCCGGGTAGTGAGGGCGAACCGGCTTTTTTCCTCCTATCAGGAAGGTTGGAAAACCGATCGTGGCCTGATCTATATTATCTACGGCCCGCCTTCGGAAATGTACCGTAAGGAAGGGGAGGAGGAATGGGTTTTTGGCGAAAGGGGAAACCCCATGTCCATAAAGTTTTACTTTAACAGGGCAGAAAACCCCTTGACCTCAAATGATTTCAGGCTGCAACGCTCCACCACCTACCAAACAAGCTGGTACATTGCGGTGGACAATTGGCGGCGATGAAAAAACCTTCCATGTCGTAGCTGGCCTGTGCGTAGGGGTCATGGCAAAAATAGCTTTTTCGGATTTTGGCAATGGCCCTGTGCGAATGATAATCCGAAATTGCAATATCCATTAACCTGTCGGGCCACTCTCCGCACGTGGCTGGCCCCGGCCCAACAGCTTAGGGGAAACATCACTCCACCACCACCTTCTCCGTAAAGACCTTGCCGCCCGCCTGCACCTATCCAGCTTTTTCGGATTTTGGCAAAAGCCTTGTGTGTGGGATAATCCAAAACTGCAATACTTTCCTGCCTGCCCCTTGTTGGTGTTTTCACCAACAAGAAAAGGTGGGCAATATCACTCCACCACTACCTTCCCGGTATAAACCTTGCCGCCTGCCTGCACTTTCACAAAGTAAATGCCTTTGGGC
>JAJRTT010000095.1 GCA_024278155.1 Bacteroidota bacterium
ACAAATTGCCCCCAATAATGAAATCCTCGTCCATTGTTGGCGCGGTGGGATGCGAAGTGGGAGTATGGGCTGGCTTTTTGAAATGGCAGGCCTAAAAGTACACTTGCTCAAGGGCGGTTATAAATCCTATCGGAAATTTATCAGGGGGCTTTTTGATAAGCAACTTGGGATAATCGTGCTTGGTGGGAAAACAGGAAGCGGAAAAACAGATATTTTAAAGTCTTTGGGGGAAATGGGGCAACAGGTCATTGACCTGGAAAAATTGGCCCATCACAAAGGTTCGGCCTATGGTGCAATGGGCCAGGGGCAGCAACCAACGAGCGAGCAATTTGAAAATGACCTGGCCGTTGAATGGATGAAGCTGGATTTTTCAAAAACCCTGTGGTTGGAAGACGAAAGCAAGATGATCGGGTCGGTTTCAATGTGTGAACCCCTTTATGATTCGATAAGGACGAGCGAGGTGGTTTTCCTTGAAGTCCCAAAACATATCCGTGAAAAAAGATTGGTGAAGGAATATGCCACCTTCGACCACCAACTTATCCGTGAAGCGACCGAACGTATCAAAAAACGCCTTGGCGGCCAAAACGTGAAACTCGCATTGGAAGCCCTCGAAAAAAACGATTACCAAACAGTGGCCTCCATTTTATTGATTTATTACGACAAAGCTTATTTAAAAGGTTTGGCCCATCGTGACCAGTCTCTGGTTCACCGGATACGGACCGATAAAGATGACCCGGATGCAAATGCGGAATTGGTATTGGGATTTATAAAATGAGCAATAAAAGCTTACATGGATAAAATAGCGATGGAGCATGCTCCATCACTGCTATTTGGGTTGTAATATTGACAAACAAAAACAATCATCGTATTTAAAATGAAAAACACAAAGCCCTTGAACCCCATCTATTTGGATTACAATGCCACCACGCCCATCGAAAAAGAAGTTGCCGAAGCCATGCTCCCATACCTTTACGGGCATTTTGGGAACCCATCAAGCAACCATGTATTTGGCGTGATAGCGAACAATGCAGTTGTAAAGGCCCGGAAACAAATCGCAGCTTTGCTCCATTGCAAGCCCCGGGAAATTGTTTTTACGAGCGGAGGAACCGAGTCCAACAATTTTGCGATCAAAGGGGCGGCATTTGCAAATAGGGATTTGGGAAACCATATTATCACTTCTTCCATCGAGCATCCCGCCGTGATTGAAGTTTGCAAATACCTTGAAAAGAAGGGTTTTGAAATCACCTGTTTGCCCGTGGATGGTTTTGGAAGGGTAAACCCCGATGATGTAAAAAAAGCCCTCAAGCCCGAAACCATTTTGATTTCCATCATGCACGCAAACAATGAAACAGGGAGCATCCAGCCCATTGGGGCAATTTCAAAGATCGCCCGGGAAAACAATATCCTTTTCCATTCCGATGCGGCACAGTCCATTGGCAAAATCCCTGTCGACGTTCTTGAAATGGGTGTTGATTTATTATCTGTCGCCGGACATAAACTGTATGCCCCCAAAGGGATCGGGGCTTTGTACATAAAAGAAGGCACGACACTTGAAAAACTGATCCATGGTGCCGACCATGAGATGAACAGGCGTGCCGGAACAGAAAACGTACTTGAAATAGTTGGTCTGGGAAAAGCCTGTGAAATTGCCGACAGGGATTTGCCAAGAAATGCAGCACATTACAAAGAAATGAGGGATTTGCTTTTTGAAAAGTTGAAATCAGGAGTTCAGGACATCCGCCTGAACGGCCATTCCGAAGAACGGTTACCAAATACATTGAGCATCGGTTTCGCAAATATCGAAGCCAACAGCCTGCTGTTGGAAATGAAAGGGGTGGCAGCTTCTGCCGGTGCCGCTTGCCATACCGATAGTGCAGGTGCTTCCTCTGTGTTGCGGGCCATGAACGTTCCCGGTAAATACGCCATGGGCACTATCCGTTTTTCCACGGGAAGGGGTTCAAAAGAGGCGGATATGGAGAAAGCAGCCCTGGAAATAATAGCTGCTGTCGAAAAACTGAAGACCTGATTTATTTAGGTACGATCATTATAGTATTTCAATAATTGCTTCAAAAACCTGTTCAATTGCAACGAAAGCAAATACAGGCCTGTCTTCTTTGTGGAGCATTTTTATTATATTTGCTTTTCTATTTAAAACCATCAAAATCCCAATAAAATGAAAAAGCCAGTCCTGATTTCCGTTCTATTCTTAATTCTTTCAATTAGTGCATTTTCGCAAAACTACCAGTGTATTAACAACAATTCCGTCCATTATTTTACGGATGGCGAAAATGTGAAAGCCATTCAAATCGATTCTGTGGTTACTGATGGCAACAATAACATTTATTACAATTATCCCACCCTTGCCGAAACCGGGGAGTTTGATTGTTTTACGAAAAATGGCCCCTCCTGGATAGGCCGAAAAATGATGGTGAAGCCCGATGGCGACAATGTTTTTTATAACCTCGACAGCCTTTCCATTACCATAAGGACGCAGGCAGGAGAAGGGGAGCAATGGATAATTTTTGAATTTTATACAGGTTATTATATCCTGGCAACGGTAGATGAAATCACCAGTATGGAATTTCTTGGAATAACCGATATGGTAAAGAAAATAACTTTTCAGGCCATGGGAAGCAATGGGACTCCGGTTGTCCACCCGATAAACGATATGTACATATTGTTGAGTGAAAACCACGGTTTGGTACGGACTTTGAATTTTAAGGTATTTCCCGATCTCGTAGATGAAACCTGGGAGGAGGGCTGCCATGAATTTGATTTATGTGGCCTTGGCAATCCTTCCACAGGCACACAAAACCTTACAAAGGAGCAGATATTTAACCTGGAGGTTGGCGATGAATACCATACAGAGAAAGTTAACAGTGATTGGGTAGCAGGCACATACCAACAGGAGTTGATGATTTACAATATCATTGACAAGCAAGTTTCGGCCAATGGGGATACGTTGAAGTATCAAGCTTCACGGTGTGGAAGAAAGGAGGCAATTGAAAACGGGGCAACGGAAATCAGCCACTATAATGATACTATTGGTATTGTATATGTTCTCCAAATGTATGAGCATTTTGATACAATCCCGGAGAAAATGATCGTTGATGAATTTGAGACCGGAACACGTGCATATTCCTATAATACACAGGAATATCTTGCCAATTCAGAAAAGATGTTGAAAAGAAAATGGGACGGATTGTATTCCGACCCTCCCTATGATTGTATTTATCAAATAATTTTCAAATCGAAAAACCCGGGTTATGGAGATGTTTACTTTGTTGAGGGTATTGGTGGCCCTTTTTGGGATTACGGGTATTTCCCTGGAAATGATTTCCGCCACTTGCTGTACTTTAATGTTGATGGTGAAGAATGGGGCGATCCCCTGAACTGTGACAGCCTTCTCCTTGGCATCCAAAACAATACAGCTGACCAACAGCAATTGAAGATTCTCCCAAATCCAATGACAGGACGATCAATTGTTGAATTTGATAATCCTAACCAGCAAAGCTTTACACTTTACATATATGATATTTATGGCAAAAAGGCAGGGGAGTGGAAAACAAGGGGCAATCAAACCCAGATCAAGAAAGGAAACATTGCCCCTGGGATTTATGTGCTGATGTTGTACAAGTCCAATCAATTTGTGCAATCGGGGAAATTAATAATTGATTAATGCCTGGATTTACCCTCTATGAAAGCAGGGTCAATAACCATTTTGCTAAATATATCAAGCAATGGGGTTGGGTTCCGTGAGATTCTGCAAAGATCAGGATATCCTTTTCAAGCTTCCAGCTTCTGGAAGACCTGAAAACCGTTGATAAATTGCCGGTAGAGTTGAAAAAACCGAAAAACCTGTAAGGTGGAAATACTTCAGGACTATTATTCAATGATCTTATGGTTTTGGTGGCCAGACAAAATCCTTTGCATTGGGGAATTCCTTTTCAATTTCCATCTTCATCCACAGCAACATCCTGATGATGGGCTTGATGGTTTCTTTTTCCGATGTGAGTTTTTTGTAGAGATAGTTCCATGCACCAATGGAGCTGTCGATGCCCATGGAGGCCACCCGTGCAGAACCATCGGAATCCTTTGGGAAATCTTTCCACAGGCCCGGGTCTTCGATCTCTTCGTACAAACTGCTGAACGCCCTTTGGGTTTTTATCCCGATCTGGAATTCGTACCAAAGGATCACTTCCACCGATTCCGTTAATTGTTTCAATACCGTTTCATCGGTTATGCCGGGATAGCTAACGCTAAAGTCCCTGGTGTCGGCATCATAGTGCTGCTTTAGTGTTTCTTTTCTTTCTTCAAACCAATCGCGCACGGTCTTTTCATATTTCCGGGCCACTTTTGACAAAGGCTGCTCTTTTGCCTTCTTGTGTTTTTCCTTGTATTCCCTCATCGCCTCATGGGCATCTTCATCGTCCCAATCGTCCCAGTCGTCAAAAGAAGAAAAACCGTCTTTCACAAGCGGGATTTCTTCGTCGATCAATTCCGCTGCCTCTTCGATGGTTTTGTTCACCTGGTCCCAAAAATCCTTGTTTTCCTCCATGGACTTTTCCCGCTTCTTTTCTTTCTCGATCTCCATTTTTATTTCCTTCTCCATTTCAAAGGTCATGCATTTATCGGTGTACATACATCGTTCGCACCAGCGGTTGCAGTAATTGTAAATCCCGGGGATATAATCGCCCTCAGGGATATTTCGCTCGTCATCAAATCTCATTGTGTCGTTTTTTTTGCAAAATTAATGATAAAATAGGATAATTTGAAACAATCGGCCTAAAGGGTTTGGTCAAGATTTAACTCTTTTGAGCTGAAGGTTGCCAACTCATGCCCATGCTTATGCGAATAATGTTGGCTTCGTTCAATTGCTCTACACCTTGTCCACCTATTTGCTTTTGTAATCCGTTAAAGTTATTTTAGCCAAAAATTGAAAACATGGACAAAATCAAAAAGAAATTCAGTGAATCTGCAGGATTAAGATGGGGAATATTGGTTTTGGCGGGTTTTATACTTTCTGCAAACTATTATTTTTATGATGCTTTTTCGACATTGAAAGAGCAATTGATGACCGAATTTGGTTTCAGCAATACACATTACGGGCTTTTTGTCTCTTTCTATTCCATCCCAAATACGTTTCTCCTGATGGCCGTAATTGGAGGCGTTTTCCTTGATAAATTCGGGATTCGCCGAACAGGTTTTGGTTTTATTTTCTTTATGGCCTTTGGTGCAGTGCTTACGGCTTACGGGGCATCGGATTATTACTCGGAAGGTGGCTTTGGTTTTGGCTTAATGAATTCATTTTTGGCATCCTATTCCCCTGAACTGAAAATGATGCTCCTTGGGCGGTTTTTTTATGGGCTCGGCGCCGAAACCAGTATTGTGGTCATTAGTAAAATACTTGTAAAATGGTTTAAGGGAAAGGATTTGGCCTTGGCCTTTGGGCTGAAAGTAGGGTTTGGCCGGCTTGGGACTTTCGCCGCATTGCAACTTTCGCCAAGGATTTTGGAACAGGCGCAATTAAGTACCGCCATTTGGTTTGCCGCAGTGTTGGTTTTGATGGGCCTGCTTGCTTTCATGGTTTATATGCTCCTTGACATAAAGTACGACAAAGAGGTAAAGCCCGAAACCGTTTCCGAAAAGAAGGAGGGCTTTAAAATGAGCGATGTAGGAAATGTATTGCAAAACCCTGCCTTTATTTATATCGCCTTGTTGTGCCTGACATTTTATGCAGCGGTCTTTCCTTTTTTGGCTTTTGCCCCCGATTTTTTCCTGAACAAGTTTGATATGACAAAAATCCAGAGCGGGGAAATCACCTCCTTGTTGCCCTTGGGGACATTGGTGTTTACACCCCTGTTTGGTTTCCTGATCGACAGGTACGGAAGGGCTGCAAGTGCCATGGTTTTTGGTTCGGCCCTTTTGGTTATTATCCACTCCTTGTTTGCCTTTACGGATGTACAGCCCCATCTCCCTATGATAATGCTGGGTATTGCTTTTTCCCTGGTTCCGGCTGCCATGTGGCCATCCATGGTGAAGCTCGTGGATGAAAAACAGATGGGGACTGCCTATGGGTTGATGTACTCCATTCAAAATTTGGGCCTGTTTGGCATTCCCATTCTTGCGGGAGTTATCCTTGATGCCACAAATGAAGCAGGAGTGGAAAAATTAAACTATACGCCCACGGTTATCATGTTTGTTGGCCTGGGCTTCCTTGGGCTTCTGTTCTCACTTTTACTCAAACATGAGGACAAAAAGAATAAAAGGGGAATAGATTTGCCCTTGAACAGATAATAATAAGTGTGTCTTGTACGCCATGTAGCCGGCCAAACGGGGAGGGTGAGACATCCCCTTGCGGTTTCAGCATAGCGTTTCCGATATAGTTGGCAATCCCTCGTTGGTGAGAACACCAACAAGGGGCAGGTTGGCGGATTGCCACTACATTCCTGCGCACATTCTCTCCTTTGGATGCTTCGCAATGACACCGGTAGGGTTTATCAGAGGTTTTTTTGTGCTTATCAAATCATAACCCTCCCGGGTTCTGTGGATTGAATAATTTTTACTCCACCATAAACTTCCCAACCCCATTCAGCTTGTCCTTGTTCTTTAAAACCGCAAAATAGATCCCTGGATGCCATGAGCTTACATCAATATCAAGAGTGCTTTTTGTTGGTGACAACACCAACAAATCATTATTCCCTTCCCAAACAATTTTACCATATATATCATGAATAACAATATGGTTGGCAGTTAAGGAAGTAAATTCAATGTGGATTAAATCATTTGCCGGATTGGGGTAAACCAAAATACTTGCAATTGTTTTTTGCGGATTGGAAATGCCCGTGTAGGACAAATGGGCATTATGTGCAAATGCACTGTTTGTATAGGTAGAGGCAAGGAATTTCAGGGTGTCGTTTTGCATAAAGGTTTTTGAAAATCCAGTGATATTGCTTGCCGTTAGGTTTTTGTTGGCATCCTGCCAGTTTTCGCCTGCATCTTCAGTGACCATTACACCGTTTTGGGTGGTTGCCGCATAAACCACATTGTTGTCATTGGGGTTTATGAACAGGTCGGTGATTTTTGTCCAGTTGCCAAGGTTCAGCCCGGTTGCTTCCCATTGTTCCCCGGCGTTCAGCGATTTATAAATACTCCCTGGCACATTTCCCTGTCCACCAATTCCACAGTACATAATGTCCGTGTTCACGGGGTCGGCAACTATGGCACCGGCCCAATTGAAATCGGTGGGAAGCCCCCCACTTATCCCAACCCAAATCAATTGTCCGCCATCAGGGCTTTTCATCACCCCGCCATAACCACCGGACATGTTCCCAAAGGTGGCAAAAATTTCCAGGTTATCTGACCCGGGCACAAGAAACAAATAACGAAAACTGTCATAATCAAAACCAGAGTACGATTCAAACCAGTTTTCGCCACCATCGGTTGTTTTATAGATAATGGAGGCCCATCCATTGGCACCAAAATTATTCCCACCGATGAACAAAACACCGGGATCGGTTTCGGAAGCCGCAATGGAAAAAACCTGTGTTTCAAATTGGCTGCCGATATTGGGACCCATGTTTTCCCAGTTTTCGCCCCCGTCCGTTGATTTGTACAAACCTTCCTGTGCCACGGTTGAAGGGCCGTTTGACCAGGCATATAAATCCCCGTTCAAACCTATTGTAACGCTGGAGTAACGGGTGGCCGGCAAACTTGTGACCACATCCCAGGTCAATCCGCCATCGTTGCTTAAGTAACAACCTCCCGAATTTTGTGCTTCAAAAGAGGCCAGTACCGTATTATTGTCAGGCGAAACTTCAATATCGTTCAATAGGAGGGAAGCGATTCCATAATTGGCAAAGTCCCAATTGTTCCCCGCATCCGTGCTTTTACAAACCCCAAGGCTTAAGAAACCGCCGTAAAGCACATCTGTGTTCCCGGGTTCAAACTGCAGGTTCCGCACCGATGCATTTACTGCCGGTCCTTGCACGTCATAATCCCAGTTGACCCCTCCATCTTCTGTGAAATATACTCCATCGCCTTCAATTCCCACATAAATCCGATCTGGGCCTTCAGGATCGATCAGGATCGTGTTCACGACCTTGATTGGGAAAGAACTTGAGATATTCTGCCAGGTCAATCCGTAATCGGTGCTTTTGTACAGTCCCATTACATTCCCGCCAAACAATTGGCCACCGCCCATATAAACAATACCATCGGCAATGGCAACTGTATTGTAAGGTTTTGACGCGGGAAGGTTTGAGGTGCGGTTTTTCCAGGTTTCTCCCCCATCAAAGGTCGCAGCAATGTTTCCATTGCTTATCCCTTGTTGCCCAATGGCAAAAATAATGTCCGGGTCATCCGGGTCAACTGTTACGCTTACCACATCATATCCGGCGGGCATTCCGCCCGACAGATCCATGGAAGTCCAGGAATCGCCACCGTTATCTGATTTTATCATGCAAAAAGTGTTTGTCCCTCCGGGATCGCCCGAAACACCAAGGTAGATTTTGTTTGGGTCAGAAGGGTCAATGGCGATATCGTTCACCCACCTCCCAATGGAAAAAACCTTTTTCTGCCAGGAATAACCTCCGTCCAACGACCTGAAAACCTTACTGGTCGTAAATAAGCCCCCGGCAAATATCACCCCATTGGCATTGGCTTCGATGGTTTGTATCCCGGCTTGTGAAAGTTGGAAAAGTGTATCAATGAATTGCCATGTTTCCCCACCGTCCTCGCTCATGTATGGCTGGCCGCCGGCGGCAAACAGGGTATTCGTGTTCAATGGGTCAATGGCCACATCCAAAACGTCTCCGCCAAAAGGCCCAACAGAAACCCAACCGCTGCTAACTTTCTGGTTTCCCGCAATCCCAATATCCTTTGTTGGGTTAATTTGCCGGGGTGTATTACCGTTAATATCTGTTGTGATTTGTTTGATTTGCCCAAAGGAAACAAAAGCAATGAGCATCGCACTGGTTAAAAGGGAAATGTTTTTCATAATGGTGATTTAGATGATTGTTGAATTTATTGTCTCACAAAGATAGGGAATATTGTTGTTTGTGGGTTTTATATTCACATTGATAATATTGGTACGTAGAGACGCACGGCCGTGCGTCTCTACGTACCCAGATGTCCGGCCCGGGGTCGTGCATCTCTACATACCACAACAGGCCGTGCACCTTTACATTCCGCCAATCCAAATATTCATTTTTCCCAATATCCCAAAAACGATCATGCGTTTTTCCCAAAACAATACCTACATTAATTTATCTTTGCAGAAAAAATGATCCGTGCATAGGAAAATAAATTTC
Organism: Bacteroidota bacterium; assembly: GCA_024278155.1. Lineage (GTDB taxonomy): Bacteria > Bacteroidota > Bacteroidia > Bacteroidales > JAADJA01 > JAADJA01. The sequence goes on from JAJRTT010000095.1 coordinate 9,312, forward strand.
GGAATACTAATCTTGTTGCTGACCATGTCGCTGTTTTTGTTGTGGCAATGTTCAGGGCACCAGTCAAAGGACGATATCCCCGGATTGAACACCGGCTATTATTTAAACCACAACGATACAGTAAAATACGTGGGCATGAATGTCTGTCGTGAGTGCCATCCATTGATTTATGATTCCTTTGTTAAAACAGGAATGGGTCTTTCGTTTGATTCCGCTACCCGTTCAAAAAGCTCTTCTGTTTTAAATCCCGGTTCTTTGGTGGAAGATAAATTCAGGAACCTTAATTATAATCCTTACTGGGACAAGGATACCATGAAGGTGAAGGAATTCAGGACAAAAAACGGGGACACGGTTTTTGAAAGGATCGAAAAAGTTTCGTTTATCGTAGGTTCCGGCCACCATACCAATTCCCATCTGTTTGAAGTGAACGGCTATGTGCATCAAATCCCGTTTACATTTTATACACAGGACACAATCCTGGATTTTCCTCCCGGATTTGAAGATGGTTTTAATTCCCGTTTTGGCAGGAAGATAGGACTGGAATGCATGAGCTGCCACAATGGTTTTCCCGATTTTGTTTTGGGCTCCGAGAACAAATACAATTCCATTCCCCGGGGGATCGATTGCGAACGATGTCATGGGCCGGGGGAGGTTCATGTGAAATACAAAAAGGCGGGGGTGCTTATCGATACTTCAAAATATATTGATTACAGCATTGTGAACCCTGCCAAATTGAACCCTGAATTACAGATGGACCTGTGCGCCCGTTGCCATCTTCAGGGGACGATGGTCTTGAAGCCCGGCAAAAACTTTTTTGATTTCAAACCCGGGATGAAACTTACTGAAATCCTGGATGTCTTCATGCCGCTTTTTGAAGGTGGAAAAGAGGATTTTATCATGGCCTCGCACACCGAACGAATGAAAGAGAGCAAATGCTACCTGGCTTCGGATGGCCAATTCAATTGCCTTTCGTGCCACGATCCCCATATAAGCACAAAGTTCACCCAAATGGATTCGTACAATAAGACGTGCCTTGATTGCCATGTCCCCAATGAGAACTCGTGTACTTTGCCCAAGAAAAACCGGGATGAAGAGAAAAATGGCTGCGTGGGCTGCCATATGCCCGAAGGGGGAAGCAGGGATATCCCGCACGAACGGACGCACGATCATAAAATTGCCATTCCAAAAACGGAAGAACAGTTGAAGGGAAAAAGGGTTTTCAAGGGACTGATCGCCGTCAACAACCACAATACAGATAGCCTAACAATGGCCAGGGGGTATTTGCAAGAGTTTGAGACCTATCATGCCGATGCGCATTACCTTGATTCGGCCTACAGTTATTTGAATTATCGGGAGAACAAAAAGGACCCGCTCTATGTTAATGCTATCGTGAATTATTTTTTCCTGAAAAAAGATTATCCCGCACTTATCTCTTTTGTTGAAACCAAAGGGATACAGGATATGTTGAACGAATTATCGGAACAGGGTTACAGCAATTACGATGCATGGACTTCTTATCGTATCGGGCAGGCGTACGAAAGCGATGGCAACCTGATGATCGCTGATTATTTTTATAAAAATGCCATTGGCCTCGCAAAATACAACCTGGAATTCCAGAATAAATACGGGAGCCTTTTAACGAAGATGAAAAAAATCCCCGAGGCCAGGGAAGTTTTTCAATTCATTGTTTCGGAGTATCCAAAATTTGCTTCGGCACATGTTAACCTGGGATATGTATTTGCTCTTATGGGGGATTTTCAAAATGCTGAATCCCATTATGAAACAGCACTTGGCCTAAACCCCGATAATAAAACCGGCCTGATAAATTATTCGGTATTGCTGATGAACACAGGTAGTTTTCCCAAAGCAAAAGAACTTGCCGCCAGGGTATTGGAGATCGATCCTGAAAACACTCAGGCCAGGCTGTTGATGATGGAAATCAATAAAAGAAACGAAGGGGAATAAAATGGAATTTAGAAAAACGGAATTTGACGAAAGCATGGAAATGACGGAGGCTATCCTGAACAACCCGCTTATCCTTTTTGTACTGGAACGTTTTGAAATCGGTCTTGGTTTCGAGGATAAAACCGTAAAAGAAATTTGTGGGGAGCATAAGGTAAGTACCTCGGTTTTTCTTTGTGTTTGCAATTTGTTCAATAATCCAGGACAACAGGAAACCGACCTGGTCGAAGTGGATGACATTGAGCAATTGATCAAGTATTTAAGAAACTCGCACCGTTTTTACCTTGAAGAAAAATACCCGGAAATAAGCAGGAAAATCAAAGCAATGATCGAACAATATCCCGGTTCGGAGATGAAAATGGTGGAATCTTTTTTTGAGGAATACATCAAAGAGGTGACAGAGCATATCCAATATGAAAACGATATTGTGTTCCCCTATGTGATTGAGCTGTTTAATGCAGGGAGCAAAGCCGATAGCCTGGAAATGCTGAAGCATTATGCAGTTATCGATTATAAAAAGCACCATAGCAATATCGAGGAGAAACTGACCGACCTGAAAAACCTCCTGATCAAATATTTGCCCCAAAAAGGGGATATGCCCGTCAGGAGGGAAATCCTGTTTGACCTGTTTGAGTTGGAGTACGATTTGAATATCCACCAG
>JAJRTT010000096.1 GCA_024278155.1 Bacteroidota bacterium
TAAAAGAAAAGGCCAACGAACTGGGTTTTTTTGCCTGTGGTATTTCAAAAGCGGATTTTCTGCCGGAAGATGCCGAACGTGTCAGGAATTGGTTGGACAAAGGCTTTCATGCGGAAATGGCATATATGGAAAACCATTTTGAGAAAAGGACTGACCCTGTTAAAATATTGGAAGGGGCGAAGTCGGTTGTTTCCGTTTTGTATAATTACTTCCCGAAAGAAATTATCCCAACCGATGACAATTACAAAATCTCCAAATACGCTTATGGCAAAGATTATCATTTTGTAATGAAGGACAAGTTGAAGGAATTGCTCCGGTTTATTGAAGAAGAAACAGGGGAAACAAATTCCCGTGCTTTTGTGGATTCGGCGCCCGTGCTCGATCGTGCCTGGGCAGCAAAATCAGGTTTGGGATGGATTGGTAAAAATACCAACCTCATTACCAAAAAGCAAGGTTCGTTTTTTTTTATCGGGGAAATAATCACTGCATTGGAACTGGATTATTCCGATATGCCCATCCCGAGAAGTTGCGGGCATTGCACAAAATGTATCGAGGCCTGCCCCACCCATGCACTCCGGCCCTATGAAGTAAATGCCAATAAATGTATCTCTTTCCAAACGATTGAAAACAAATCGGACAGCATCCCTGAAGTTTTAAAGGGGAAGTTTGAAGATTGGGTTTTTGGTTGTGACATTTGTCAGGATGTGTGCCCCTGGAACCGTTTTTCATTAGCCAATATCGAACCGGGTTTTCAACCCAATGAACTCTTGTTGAAAATGAGAAAAACGGATTGGGAAAACCTGACCGAGGATAAATTCAAGATCATGTTCAAGGATTCCCCCGTAAAGAGGACAAAGTATAAAGGGCTTATGAGGAATATTGGGTTCGTGATGGAGAATGGCTAAGTAGCATGATTCATTAAAGTATTCTGTCAATCCAGTATTCAGGTTCTCTGTGTTGATGTGCAACCGCAATAATATAAATTATGCTTTTGGATTTCAAGTAGATTAAATTGTAAGGGAATTTTTTCATGACTGCCTTTCTCGTATAAACTGAATTTTTTAGCCCACACTTTTGGAAAGACCGAAATCAAATTTATTGTTTGTAATACCTCCTCAAAAAACTTCTTGCCAAGCCCTTGAAGTTGCATATCATAATAAGTAATTGCATCATCTAATTCAATTGATGCCGGTTCAATGAATTCAATATCCATCTACTTGTATCTTTCAATTATTTCGTTTAATGAGATTGTATTGACTTTTCCTGCATACAATGCTTTGGCCCTTTTCTCAGATTCCTCAGTCCATACGCTGTCAATTTTTTCATCAGGTCTGTCAAGGCTTTGTGCGATCCATTCCATCAATTGAAGCCTTTCAACAGGCCTTAAATTCAGCGCTTCTTTAAATAGGGATTTCGAATTCATTTGCGAATCTTTGTTCATGGAATAAGTAGATAATTTACTGTTAACAATGTTATTGTTGTTTGGTTTATGGCAAATGTACAAAATCCAACGGAATCAAATCCCCATAAGTATTTACTCACATCAATAATCCTATGGAATTAAAGGCTGAACTTTACAATTAAGGGTGTAAACAGTACGCTTGGGCCAGAGGAGACCTTATTGTAAAAATCGATATCCAGATCCCCGATTTGCAGTTCATGGCCAAATTTGATTTTCCCTTTGCCATAATAGACAGACAGGTACCCTCCAAGAAACCTCCCGAAATTAAGCTTTTGGGCAATGATGAAAACATAGCCTCCCGAAAGCCTGAAACCAAGGTCGGCACATACACTCTTGGAAACATGTCTTCGATAGAAAGCGGAAAACTGAAGAAGTTGTAAATTGATCAAGGGAGATGAAGAGGTAAAATCAAATTGTTTCAAATAAGACCGGTAGTCGGGTTTGTAATCAGGGTGATAGAGAAAAATATTCCCCCCCAGGCCCAAACCTGCCGAAAACCCCAAACCCGAACGTCCTGAAATTGCATGGGCATATTCATAATCAAAGCCCAAAAAAGCCCGTACCGAAATGGAGTGAGTGTGTTTTGCCAATTCTGGATCGTCTTCCGTTTTTATGGTTGAATCATTTTGCGAAAACGAAAAATGGCCCATCAGGACAAGGAAAAGGATTAGTGCGGTTTTGCCCATGTTGTTTTAAAATTTTAGTCCGATGCCCAAATTAATTTCGAATACATTGTACTTTAAGTCCCATGCCCAATTGTTGTAAGTCGTGGTGTAGCATTCCTCGCAATCATTCGTCGGCGGAAGATATTCCTCCACGGCCAGGACCCATATCAATTGCCGAACAGAAATACCGGCAAATGCCTTTTTTGCAAAAAACCAGGTGTAACCAAGTTTGTAATATCCGGTTGTTCCCTGTCGCCCTTCCGCCAAACTGAAACTTGTCCCCAGCCCGAAAAGGACAAAATGCCTCCGTGTCCCGTAATCGGCAGTTATTGACAAATCGAGCACCGGGCAAAAATAAAACTCGCACGCATCCCTAACCGTCCCCAGCCCGAATTCCGATTTGATGAGGAAAGAACCCGGCCTTGACAGTATTCGTTGGTATTTTATGTTCAAAGTCCGGCCATAGTTGTATGGAGTGATTTCGGAAAAGTTTTTTGTTGTCCCAACAGGCAATCCATATGTGAACGAAACAGCATTGTTTTTTACCGTATCAACATGGTTTTGTGAAAAAGAAAAAAAGGCATCGAGAACAATATGAAAACAAGCGCCAAGGATTTTCGAAGTGGTTTTGCCATTTTGAGCTATGTGGTTTTTAAAAGGCAAATATATGAAAAAATGCTTTATTGAAACAGCCTTACATTCCTTTAAAAAACAAAGTGGCTTTCTTTTATAGCATCATTGATGCGGTTTGCAGGATTAAAGTGCTGGGTCATAACATTAAGAAAATGGGAAGCTGCCAAGGCCAAAATTGTTCCCGTTCAAGTTGATGACAACACCAAGCTTGATGCAAGCGGTGGGGCAAGGTCAAAAAAAAACGAGTGCCGCCTGTTGGTGTTGTCACCAACGGGTCTATTTCCGAAAAACACTACTTATTCCAGAAAAATAAAGCGGTTATCCTCAGTAGGGTCAATGGTTCGGTTTTCACGGTTAAAGCGCATGAAACTACGTCTTTCCTTTCCCAATGGGAAGTTGTCGGAAATATACTCGTTCATGAAATAATCAAAAGCATAACCTGCATATCGCTTTCCTAAAATACCGCAATAGCGGTAAATGTCATCCAGTTCCATTTCACGTTTCACATATTTGAACTGCACGTCCCCCGTAAAAATATTTTGTGAAAAATAGCCATCCACAAAATCCGAAACTTCCTCGGACGCATAGAACAATTCATGTCCTTCTTCTTTCGGGTTCAACCGCGTGAGCTCAAACCAGGAATTGATGCTCACGGCATTTAGGCTGATATTCTTATGGTAAACGAATTCGCCAAATTCTTCCGATTCTTCCCGAAGCGAATAATACTCTTCCAACTCAACCTGGGCAATGCTTAAAATATAGGCCGGTGTTTTGATGAAAAGGAAACTGTCCAAATGGGATTCGTCATAAACCGTGACACCAAGACGTTCAAATTCCTCAAACAAGCTGTTGATGTAAATTTCCAGAAAAGCAGAATCGGAAACATCCTTCAGGAGAATGCTGTTGGCGATTGCCGCCGAGTCAACCTGCCAGGCATCCAGGTTGGAAGTGTCGCCAATGTCATCCCTTTTGAGGTTGTTTTTTAAAATCGTGTTCAAAGGCAGGATCAGTACCGAAATATCCGGTTTTGAATCCACGAATTCCCTTGCCATCTTTCGTTCAACAGAGCATGAGATCAGCGAAAAGACAATGACAACGAGGAAAAATAGAGGATGTGTCTTTTTAGAAATCGTCATAGATTAAAAAGTAATTTGCAAATGTATTATTTAGAATGAAAAAACAAAGATTATATTTTCCATGAATGAAATATTTTTAATTTTGCGGCAAATTATAACAGCCTGGAATTATGGACGAATTAAATGCAGTGGTAACGCAGGTGGTACAGGTATCACCCATTATGAAAGTTTTCAGGGTTTCCCCCGACGGTTGGGAACTCCCCGAATTTACGCCCGGACAATTTGTGGCCCTGTTCCTGCCCCCAACGGCAGCGCGTGCACCGGAAGCCACCGAGGAGCCTTTTAAGGCAAATCCAGATAAAATGATAAAACGGGCCTATTCCATTGCCTCGTCGTCGAAAGCCAAGGATTTTCTGGAGTTTTATATCACTTTGGTCCATTCGGGCAACCTGACCCCAAGGCTTTTCAACTTGCAAATAGGCGACCGGATCGGTGTAGGGAAAAGGTTTGTGGGGATGTTCACCCTAAAGGAGATCCCTGAAGAAAAAAACATTGTCCTGGTTGCCACCGGAACTGGTGTGGCCCCTTATATGAGCATGTTACGCACCGATGCCCTTCAGCGGAAAGGAAAACTGGCCGTTATCCACGGTGCATCCAACTCCTGGGATTTGGGTTATTCTTCCGAACTGAACCTGCTCGAAAATATTGCACCGGGTTTTACCTATATCCCGACCATTACTTTCCCCGAAAAGGAGCACACTCCCTGGAACGGTTACACGAAATTTATCCAGGATATGTGGAAAGAAGGCATCATGGGGGAAAAATGGGGTTTTAAACCCACTCCCGAAGACACCAGTGTGTTTTTATGCGGAAACCCGCGGATGATAAATGACATGGTGGAAACAATGGCCGTGGACGGCTTTTCAGAGCATAAAAGGAAATCGCCCGGGCAAATCCATATAGAGAAGTTTTAGGTATATAAGTGACGGGGTAGCTCAAAGCCGCCCCGTTACTGCTTTCAGAACAGCTCCATTTGTGTATCTTCATCCGTTTTTGGGCTGTCCGGTTTCTTTTTCGGGGGTTTTTTTATTGGCTTTTTAACCGAAGGTTTTGGGGTTTCTCCCGATGTGATAGTTACTTCCCCCGGATTGGTAATCTCAAGCCCTTCGATTTCAATCAACACTTCCTTCTTTCCCCCTTTCTTGGTTTCTGGTTTTGGATTTTCTGTTACTTTAGCCTTGTCCCTTGTTTCGGCCCCTTCTGCAAATTCGGGTTCTTCTACAACTTCATTGGTAGTTTCTTCTTCGGTTTCGGAAAGCCCATAGGGGAGGGGCTCGATAAACTCTACCTTCTTCACCACTTTTGAACTTAACCTTTTACCCTTGGCCTTTGCACTTTTCACACCTATAAATTCAGCAATATTAATCACCTCATCTGGATATGCTTTCCCATTGGCCTTGGTGTCAAAAATAATTTTGAGCTGGGGTCGGTAATCAAGGCTCAGGTCTATAAAACGGTTGTTTGGCCCTTCCCCGATAAAATCCACCTTTTTGTTTACGGAATTGTCCGAATCGGCTTGAAAGCGTTTTATGTACATCTTTTTCGAGGATGTATCAAAATAGACCGCTGAAATTATTTTTCGCGGGTCCAGCTTTTCGATCAGGAGCATATCCTCTTCAAAATGGTTGGAGAGGTCGTAATTCATCAATTTGAAATTTCCTGATTTTTGGATGGCAAGGATTTTATCGTCCGACTTAAAAGCCCCAAGCAATTTTCCCCTTTCATCTGAATTCAACCGCTTAACGGTTTCATCGTACCAGATGTTCCTGGCACCAAGGGTCGATATCCCTTTTTCCCTGACCACGATATTTTTTACGCCAAATTTTGTGAGGATATTTCCCTGTGATCCTTTTCCCTTGATTGCCAATTCGCTGAAATCAAATTCAAAAGAGGTCTTTCTGAGTTTGGGCCTGGGCTTTAGGTAAACCTTTATGGTCTCGGCTTCCCCGTTCGGGTTGGCAGAGAAGTGCAGTATTTTTGAATGGGCCGTCCCTTTGGTGATGACATACTCTTTGTCGCGCGTAATGCTTTTTACGGCAAACCTTTTTATACGTGTTGCGCCCTGTCGCCCGTCACGGTATATCATGTTGTAGATCGTCCGTTCGTCGTTCTTTTTGAAAACGGCAATGTGGATTACGTTTTGTCCCACAAAGATTTTAGGTGCAACCTTCGTTACCACAAAAGTCCCATCCTCCTTGAAAACAATAATGTCGTCGATGTCGGAACAGTCGCAGACATATTCGAATTTCTTCAGGGAAGTGCCCGTAAAACCTTCTTCTCGGTTAATGTACAGTTTTTGGTTGGATGCAGCTACCCTGGAGGCTTCGATGGTTTCAAAATTGCGGAGTTCGGTTTTGCGTTCGCGCCCTTTTCCGTATTTCTTCTTTATCTGCTTAAAATAATTTATGGAATAATCGATCAGGTTGGCCAGGTACCCTTTCACCTCTTCAATTTATTCCTCGATGCCTTTGATCAGTTCATCGGCCTTGAACGAATTGTATTTGGAAATCCGTTTGATCCTTATTTCCGTTAGGCGGACAACATCCTCTTCGGTAATCTTCCTGTGGAAATTCTTGACAAAAGGTTTCAGTCCCTTAAAAATGGCGGCAATCACTTCTTCCCAGGTTTCGCATTCTTCAATGTCACGGTAAATCCTTTCCTGTATGAATATTTTTTCAAGGGAAGAAAAATGCCATTGTTCCATGAGTTCCTCTTTCCTGATCTCCAGTTCCGCTTTCAACAGGCTGACAGTATGCTCGGTATTGATTTTCAGGATTTCCCTGACACCGATAAAACGGGGTTTTTCAGCATCGATAATACAGGCGTTGGGCGAAATGGAAACCTCGCAATTAGTGAAAGCATAAAGGGCATCAATGGTTTGATCGGGCGAAACCCCGGGCGAAAGGTGGACGATGATTTCCACATTCTCGGCTGTATTGTCATCAATCTTCTTGATTTTTATTTTCCCCTTGTCGTTGGCGGCCACCACCGAATCGATCAGGCTGTTGGTAGTGGTTCCAAAAGGTATTTCGGTTATGACGAGGGTTTTTTTGTCTTCCTGTTTTATCTTTGCCCTTACACGGATGCGGCCACCGCGCAGGCCATCGTTGTATTTTGAAACATCGGCAAGCCCTCCCGATAGGAAATCGGGATATAGCTCGAAATCTTTGCCGCGCAAAATATGGATGGAGGCATCAATGAGTTCGTTGAAATTGTGGGGCATTATTTTGGAAGCCAACCCGACGGCAATCCCTTCAACGCCCTGGGCCAACAACAATGGGAACTTTACGGGCAGGGTAACCGGTTCTTTGTTGCGCCCGTCGTAGGAGGCTTTCCATTCAGTGGTTTTTGGGTTAAAAACCACTTCGTTGGCAAATTTGGAGAGACGTGCCTCAATGTACCTTGGTGCGGCAGCCCTGTCGCCTGTGAGTACATTTCCCCAGTTTCCCTGCATGTCAATTAAGAGTTCTTTCTGGCCCAATTGGACAAGAGCATCGCCAATGGAAGCATCGCCATGCGGATGGAATTGCATGGTGTGCCCGATGATGTTCGCAACCTTGTTGTAACGGCCATCATCCAGGTTTTTCATTGCATGGAGGATCCGGCGCTGCACAGGTTTCAACCCATCTTTGATATCGGGCACGGCACGCTCAAGGATAACATAGGAAGCGTAGTCGAGAAACCAGCTTTCGTACATTCCCGAAAGGTGAATTGTTTTATGCTGGTCGCCTGTTCCCGGAGTTTCGGGTTCGGAAGCCATTTCATTGGATATGTCCTTGTCTTCAAATTCGTTCATTACTGTTCCATACATTTTTGGAAAGAGGGCAAAAATAGAAATAAATTAGAAGCAGCAATAAACAAGTATTCACAATTTATCCACCATAATTATTTTTGTCCTGGATCATGATCCCGATAGAATTATGACCGAACAAATATTCGAAACTTTTAAGGAAAAAGATTGATTGTGCAATGTTTTTTGCAGTGGATACCCCCCCGATTATACTAGACCTTGACAGGTTTGCCAGCCTGCCTTTCCTGGATGGCAAAACAAAGTTGTTTAGAACCATTAATCATCCCGATATACGAAAAGTTGGAGCCCGAAAGAAATCAACTGTTAAAACAGCAATATTTATCCAGATAGACCTGGTTTTTTTCGGTATAAAAGATCAGCCCCAAACCCAAGAACCGAATCAACGATCAACCAATTACTTAAAATCCAAAACCTTGTAGGCCATCACCCTGTTCGCCCCAAATGTTGGGACCAACAATAGGTTTGTTTTTTCGATGTATTCGATATCTGCCGCGTTTATACCGGCTTCAGAGGTGTCGAGGAGTATGACAGGCTTTTCTTCGGTACTCACCAATTGGATCTTCCCTTTCCAGTCGGAAATTATATAGCTCCCGTTCCCATCGGATTTCAGGCCGTCGATCCCGCCGGTTTTTTTTACGATATGCCACATTTTCCCATCGGAGATACGGACAGCGAATATCCCGTTTTTTGTCCCGACGACAATGTCCCCGTTTTCGTACAAAACACCATTTGGATTTGAAATTTCGGGATTGTCGAGGAACATTTCAACTTTCCCGTTGGAAAGCTGGTGGACGAGGTCGGTGCCCATATCCGAGAAATAAACATCCCCTTTTGGGTCGATGGTGACATCGTTCAGGAATTTGGCCCCTTCCACCGGGAAACGGTTTTCGATTTTCGCCGTGTTGATATCGATTTCAACAAGCTTGTCAATGTCGGTCACATAAAGTTTTCCGTTGAAAATCCCCATCCCTTTGGGCGCATCGAGGCCGGAGACCCATTTCCCGTCAATGATTTCCCCTTCTGGCGAAACCTGGGCAATATATCCGCTTCCATCTTTTCCGGTAGGGTTTCCATTGATACATGAAACGAACAATACATCCCTTTCTGCATCATAGCAGACCGATTCGCAAATTTTCAATACATCGGGTGTCTCCCAAACTTTTTCAAGTTTATCTGACATAATAATATCCTGTGCAAACATTTTTAAACCTGACAATATGAGCAGAATCGTGAACTGTGGTTTTTTCATTTTACGGATTGTTTTCGTTTGAATATTGTTTATTATATTTGTTCCCATTGGGTTTCCAGGGTTTTCCATATTCTTCTTCAAGTTTTTTTGCATTGGACTTTATAATGATTGAAGTCGTATATGCGAATGGATTAATAGAAGTCCCCTTAATTGCACCTTCTCAGCAGCGAAATTAGGAATAAATCGTGAATGGTTTTGTTAAAACGGTTTGGCAGCATGTAATAGTATTTACGGTTCATTTACATTTGTAAATAATTGTTAATGGATGCAAACGAACAAAACTAATTGATATATTTGTCAATTATTA
>JAJRTT010000097.1 GCA_024278155.1 Bacteroidota bacterium
CTTAAAACCGTATTCCTTTTTGATATCGCTAACGATTATCTCGGTGCTTTTTTGTGAGCGTTTGTCTTTTTTCAACCTTTTCTTAAGTTCCTCTTTTACGTCTTCGAATTTCGGGATACCGGTCTTGCTTTTCAATTGGATAATGTGCCAACCATAAGAAGTCAATACCGGAGTTGAAATGTCGCCCGAATCGGGAAGAAGGCTGATGGCCTGGATGAATTGTGGAACCATACGGTTTACCTCAAATTTGGGCAACATGCCGCCCCTGCCCGACGAGCCTTTGTCATCGGAATATTCTTTCACGAGGTCTTTGAAATCTTCCCCGTTCTGGATACGTTGATAAAGCGAATCGATCCGGCTTTTTATATTTACTGAATCCGCTGGTGTTGAGTTTTCCGGGATTTTCAGGAATAAATGGGCCACTTCCATGCTTCCCTGTGCCGGGATTCGGTCAGTGACTTTTATCAGGTGGTAACCAAAATCGGAACGGACAGGTTCAGATACATCACCAAGAACGGTATTGTAAGCACCGGTTTCAAAAGGGTAAACCATATCAAAAACGGTAAAATACCCAAGGTCGCCACCATTTCCCGGGATTGGATTTCCCCCACGAGGGTTTTTCCTTTCACGGGCAGAAGGGTCTTCTGAAACATCGGCCGCAACCACGGCGAAGTCTTCCCCTTTTTTTATTCTTGACCTTGCATCCATCGCTTTTTCATAAGCTGCCAAGGTATCGGCGGGCATAGCGTTGGGCCCAACCCTAATTAAAATGTGGCTTGCCCTTAAATCAACCTTTTTACGTTCGTAGGCTTCGGCCAATAAATCATCGATTATGTTTTCGTCCACAAAGTAAGGCTCAGCAAGTTGTTTGCGGTATCCGGCCAACTCGTCGTTTAATGACTTAACGGTATCAAGGCCTGTTTCCTCCGCCTCTTTTACCTTTAATTTAAAATTGATGAAAAGGTCGAGGTATTCACTTATTGACTTCTTGTCAACTACCTCTCCCTGAACATTGTTCTTTTTGTAAACATACATAAACTCATCTACGGTAATATCTTCCCCGTCGATGGTAACAAGGGGTCTTTTGTCCTGTGCGCTCAAAGTGAGGGTGAAAAAGGCCAATACTGCAATGATTCCGGTTTTTAAACGATTCAACTTCATTTTTTTATTCATTTAAATTAGTTATAAACTTTAATATTGTTGATTGATTATCTGCTATAGTTTGGTGCTTCGCGGGTTATGGTGATGTCGTGTGGATGGCTTTCGGCCACTCCGGCAGCGGTTATTTTTATGAATTTTGCTTTTTGCAGTTGGGCAATATTTGCCGATCCGGTATATCCCATTCCAGCCCTTATCCCTCCCACCATTTGTAGGATAACCTCTGACAGTTCGCCTTTGTAGGGAACCCTTCCAACAATTCCTTCGGGGACCAGTTTTTTAATATCGTCTTCCATATCCTGGAAGTAGCGGTCTTTGGAGCCTTTTTGCATGGCCTCGATGGAGCCCATTCCGCGATAGGTTTTGTACTTTCTCCCTTCAAAGATGATGGTTTCGCCCGGTGATTCACTGACCCCGGCAAAAAGGGAACCGGCCATGATGGAATGTCCGCCGGCCGCAAGTGCTTTTACGATGTCGCCCGTATAACGAATCCCCCCATCGGCAATAACCGGTATGCCTGTTCCTTCAAGGCCTTTGGCCACCTGATTGATGGCCGATAGCTGTGGTATCCCAATTCCGGCAATGATCCGTGTGGTGCAAATAGAACCGGGGCCGATCCCCACTTTTACGGCATCTACGCCAATGGCGGCCAAACTCTTTGCAGCTTGCTCCGTTCCGATATTCCCGACGATGAGGTCAATTTCAGGAAATAGCTTTTTCACTTTTCCGGCAATGGTGATTACCCCTTTGGAATGGCCATGGGCCGTGTCGATTACGATGGCGTCAACTTCTGCTTCAACGAGTGCCTTTACCCTGTCAATAGTGTCGGCAGCTATGCCAACTGCTGCTGCCACGCGCAAACGGCCCCTCGTGTCTTTACAGGCATTGGGCCTCTCTTTTATTTTGATTATATCCCGGTAAGTGATCAAGCCAACCAGTTTGAATTTGTCATCAACTACAGGAAGTTTTTCGATTTTGTATTGTTGGAGAATATCCGCGGCTTTTTCGAAATCGGTAAACTCGGTAGTTGTGATCAGGTCTTTCTTTGTCATAACCTCGTCAACCGGACGGTTAACGTCCCTTTCAAAACGAAGGTCGCGATTGGTTACGATACCAACCAGTTTATTCCCGTTGTCCACTACGGGTATCCCGCCAATTTTGAAGTTCCGCATCATGTCCAGGACATCCTGAACAATGGCTTCCTTCTTTACGGTAATGGGATCGATGATCATCCCGTTTTCGGCCCGCTTCACTTTTCTTATCTCATTTGCCTGTTGTTCGATGGTCATGTTTTTATGGATGACACCTATCCCGCCTTCCTGCGCCATTGCGATCGCCATCACATGTTCGGTCACGGTATCCATCGCCGCCGAAACAATGGGAATGTTCAAGCGGATGTTCCTTGTAAACTGTGAGGAAATATCCACCTCCCGCGGTAGGATATCCGAATAGGCAGGTTCCAGTAAAACATCGTCGTAAGTAAGGCCTTCGCCCAAAAATTTATCTTTTTCCAACTTCATAATAACAGGGATTATAAAATTGGCGCAAATATATGAAATTAAAGAAGATAAAAACCGTATTTCTTTTTGGTATGCCCGGATTTGGGTTCTTCGATAAAACCCGTCCTGATGCGTTAACTGTCAGTAATTTCAAGTTGTGTTGGGATGAATTGAAGGGATTGATTTTAAGAATTTTTAACAGGCGGCAACTGAGTTTGCAAACAAGGTTTGGTTTTTTAGAAAGGATATCCAATTGCGAAAGAAATGATGTAATCGCCCCAGAACCCGGGGTTTTGTGAAATCCAGTTAGAGCCGTTTACCTTAAAGGGCTTTCGCATGGGGACACCCACGTCAAGGCGGATCACGAAATACTGGATGTCGATCCTAAGCCCCAATCCGGCACCAATGGCGATCTGGTCGAGAAATGTACCGAGCCTGAATTTTCCCCCGGGACGGCTGGGGTCATCGTTCAGGAGCCACACATTTCCCGCATCCACGAAAAGTGCCCCAAAGGTTTTGTAAGTGATTGGAAAACGGTATTCCAGGTTAGCTTCAAGTTTAATTTCCCCCGACTGGTCGAGGAACACACCGGATGGGATGGTATCAGAGGGTTGGTAATTGCCCGGGCCGATCGAACGGGCATAAAAGGCACGGATGCCCTGGCTTCCCCCCGCAAAATACTGTTTTACATAAGGGAGCACTGAGGAGTTGTTATAAGGGATGCCGATGCCGGCGAGGATGCGGGTCGCGATTTGCCTTTTTTCGTTGAATATATAAGAATACCTGAAATCGTTTGTGAGCTTAACGTATTGAGCATAAGGGGCTCCCAAAAGTTTAGCGGGTTCGTCGCTGTTTGGGTCTTTGAGCCCGCCAATGGCATAAACGGTATTGATCAGGTTCCCTGATAAATCCAGGATAGGATTGTCGTAAAACTTGTTCCGTTTTTTCCTTATAGGGTTTGAATGATAAATATAACTGAAAGAAGAACCAATGATAAACTGTTCCTGGAAGCTTGTGGCAACCTGCGGATATTGGACAAGGAATTTTTCAAATTCGGTGGATGTTTTGGTAAGGCGTAAGTAGTCGATTGCAATTGCTTCCACTTTATACTCTCTCTTTCGGGTCGATCTCCAGGCATATCCGAATTTTGCCTGCGAGAGGTTCATGCTGTAATATTTCACCCGTTTAAGTGTCCTAAAGCCAATGCTCGACAGGGTTTTGGAACATACCTGTGCGATTCGTTCTTAACGTTGAAAGGCAGCATGAAGCGTGGGACGATAAGTTTAAGCTGCGTACCTATTTCGTACGAATTCAAACCTAGTTCATATTCTCTTTTCCTGGATCTTTTTTGCCATTCAAAGCCTCCGTCCAATGATAAGATCAAACGTTCGGCCCCCCTTAAAACATTCATGTGGCCAATGGAAACCTCGGCAGAAGGCCCAAGGAAATCATTCGACTTGGTGGCAAAGTTCACTTCCAAACTCGTTTGGACAGGTTTTAAGGGAACAAGGCTTATCTGTGCATCCAGCTGGTTGGAGCTGTCAACAAGGTTGAACGAGATATTGGCCGATTTGAATGCGCCCATCCCCTGTAAATAGCGCAATGTGTTTTCATGGTCGGTAAGGGAGTAATGTTCACCGGGTTTCAATGAAACGGTTTGGGTAATTATTTTTGGCCTGAAAGGGTTTTCGATTGATTTGTATTTGAGATTGTCCAAAAAAACCGAGTCATTTGGGACTGCATCTTTTAAGGATTCTTTATCCGACCTTACGAAAATACCGATATTGCGGATATAGTATTTGTTATAGGCGTTCTCCGTAATTTTGTCTTTTATCACCATTGTCAGGTCAACCTGCTTGTTTCCAATCGTTGTATCGGCATTGAACAAAAGGTAGTTGGGGTTGAAAAAATAGTATCCCTGGTTTTGCAAGATTAAATTCAGGCGTTCCCTTTCTTCTTTCATTTCTTTCAGCCAATAGTCGTTGCCGCTTTTTATTAAGGTTTTGGCCATGGAACTGTTGATGATGCTATCGACCCGTGTATCTTTTTTAATAAATTCAAAATTACGGTAGGTATAGGCCGGCTTGAAAAACACATGGTATTTTGCCCTCACTTTTTTGTTGTTCTTTCCAAAATATTTCAGGCTGAGCTCTATTTTGCTGTCGAAATGCCCCATTTCGGCAATGCGTTGTTCCATCACTTTTAACCTGAAATCGGGGTTTACATCTTCCAAAAGAACAGGAGGCTTGCCGAATACCCTGTGGAAGTAATGCCTGGGGCCCCAGTTGCCGCTGGGTTTCCAATGATTGTAAATGTAAAGGTTCATGCGTGGCAAAAACAAAAATGGCCTGTTGGTTTTTACACCACCCACAAGGTAAAGCTCGTAAACCTTCAATGGTTTGTTCTTTATCCTTGTAATGCCCTTGACGCTAAACCATGTGCGGGTATAGAGCGTTTCGTCTTTTTCGAGGTATTTTACGTTGGAACAGGAAGATAGGAGGAAGATGGCCAGGGCAATCTTCACCACGAATGTCCCAGCCCCGGCATGAATACCGGGTAAACCCATTTGCCTTCTGCGAAAATGAGTTTCCAAGGTCTTAAGGCCTGGGCGAAATTTGTTCCATATTATGAATCCTCTTGCGTTCATTTATTCTTTTTCCTTTTTCCCTCTCCGTCCCCTTTGGTGAAAATATCCTTTAAAGAGTAAAAATTCTTTTTTATGCGCAGGCCTCCACCGGTTTCCACCACTTCCCCTTCGAGGAGGCCTTCATACTGGTCTTTCCTGAAAAAAACACCGCGGAACACACCGTCTTTTGTCAACAGGTACTCTACCTCCAATTGGCTTTGTACAAAGGACGAGTTTATCTGATCGTTTTGTAAATTAGAAGAAAGGCCCAGGCTCCCTTTGTAATTTATCCTTGCCCGGTTGTGCAAAAAGCTTTTGCCAATATTGTAATAGTAGTTCCGCCTAAAAACTTCTTCTCCTGCCTCATTGTAATCCCCATAGGATTGCACATCGAAATGCAAATCGACAAAACCGATATTGTCGCCTATCAAATGGTTCAACTGATTGGCGTAAAACTTATCTATCTGTGCGCCGACCATTGATGTGGAGCCTGCTCCCGAACCGTGGACACTTATCACAAAGCTTCCCCGCACCAATAAGTTGAGTGCGTTTATGTTCCTTTCCGAATCGGTCAGTTGTGCCAGTTTTGCCGAAACTATCGCATCATTGGTCTGTGTGGAAATGTCGAAACGCAGTTTAATGTCTTTCAGGTCGCCAATCAAATAGAGGAGGACCTTGAAGGTCATCACTTTTTTATAATCTGTCATCAAACTTTCGGTGGAGGCCCTTATCCCTGCCGAAGCTATGATGTTCAGGTGGGGGTTGTACATATCGTTGGTCATGGTGATGAAACTCCCCGGTTCAATGGTAAAATCCTCTACCGTGACCATGGGGATGGAATAATGGAGCTTGCCTTTTTCAACCTGGAACATACCTGAAATATCCGAATTCCCGTCCATGAGATTATAGTTCATGTCCCCATGGATGGAGGCATCGAGGTAATTGTCGCCACCGCTGTCAAAAAACAGTTTGAACTTTGCCCCTTTTTCAATGTTGAGTCCCGCATTTATTTTTTTTATGGCATCCAGGTTAAAAACAGGATTGGACGCTTTGATGTCCATGGATTCTATTGTGTCGGGCGCATATTTGGTAAATTTCACGATACCGCTGTTATCGTTTATCGAGAGGTTGTCAGGGAAAATGTAGGTAATGTTGGTGGTTTTGCCAACCTTTAAATTTGCATCTAAGCTCAACAGGCTTGGGGTTCCTTTAATGTCAATATTGGCGGAAGCTTTCAACAGGCCAAATAACAAATCGCTGTCTTTGGCAGTGTTGTTCAGGATTTCCATCTTGTCCGATGTTATCTTTAGGTCGCTATAAGTCTGGTTGTTGCCAGCAAGCGAAATACTCCCATCAATTTTTGCGGATTGGTTTTTTTTATTGGTTATCGAGAAATCATCAAATCCCAATGTGTTGCTTTCAATGGTAATGTTTTCGGAACCAAGCCAGAAATAATTATCCATTGCCTTGATATGTGCCCCGGCTTCTTCAAAACCAAGGATGCCATTTGCAACGGGCTTTTCGATCGAACCAGAAACTTTTAATGTAGCGTTGGCAACTCCCTTGGCGCTGTCAACATAATCGGCAAGGATGTAATCCAGTTCCTTGAGGGCGAGTTTTTTGATGTTCAGGTCAAAATCCAGGGGGATATCTTCATTGTCCAAGTCCATTTTGCCGTTTAGGGAAAGTTTCCCGTTTTCCCCTATAAGATCCAAAGCTGCGTTCAGGACATTATCTTGCAGGCTGAATTCCTCCATTTCAAAATCCCCCAAATCAAAACCGTAAAGCTGCATGTTGGAAATCAGAAGCTGGCCAATGATCACGGGTTTGCTGCTTAAGTCCTCGAATTTGAAATCCGCATTGGCTTTCCCACTGATTATCGTATCGAGTGCCAAAAGGCTTTCAAGGCTCCCCAATTGGAAATCTTCAAGTTTTAGCTCGATGTTCTGTGGGTTTTCTTTTGGGTATGAACCGATGGAAATCATTTGCTTATCGCTGTTCAGTTCAAATTTTTCAAAAATAATATTTTGGTCATTGATGGTAATTTTATTGATGGGGTCAATGTCCCAGTTATCGTAACTGAAAACAAGGGAACCGGGGATTATATGTGCCACGATTGCGTTTTCAAGAGTATCAATTTGGCCCGTGATGCTTACGTATTCATTTTGAAACGAATCGAAATAACCGATTGTTGAGATCAGTTCCGAGTTTTCGAACTTCCCGTCAAGGGAAAGCTTGCCAATGAGCAAATCATCGATATTCAGATTTGCCGAACAAGCATAATCCAATTCATTGGAATTTCCTTCAATATCAAGCTTTAAGCTGTCCGATTTTACGGAACCGTATTCCAATCCGGGAATGGAAAGGGAAAAAACCAATTCGTCTTTCGTCCTGGAATAATTCCCATCAATGACCAGTTTTTCAAAAGAGGGTATGTCAGGGAAAAAAAGTTGCACAAAGGCTTTGGGATATTCGAGTTTGCCGGTGATTTGAAACTCCGGCAAATCAAAATCAATTGAATCCTGTTCCGTATCGGCAAAGTAATATCCGGGCAGACCAGCCAAGGAACCGGCCACATCAAGGATGTACTGGTCGGCCATGAAATCCACATTGTAGAAAAAGCTTTCGAGCGTAAACAGTGTTTGCGAATTGTCGGTGAAGAAGTGCAAATTTGCAGGGTGCATATTGTAAACCGTGTCTTCAAAATAAAAATCAAGGTTATTGATATGGGTATTGATGTCGAAGGAATTTTCATTTGTTAAGGCTGCCGCAAAAGATGCCTTTGCTTTCATGGTGAAGTCTTCTTCATGAAGGTTGAGGGCCTTCAAGTTCACGTTAACAAGTTCCAAATCCATCTGGATATCTTGTTTGCCCTCAAAAAGATCGCCATTGGCAGAAGCAATGAAACGGAGGTTGCTGTCCAATGAATTCAATTTTGCGCCAAAATTCCCATCGGCAATTTCAGCATCCACCTGAATATCTTTGTAGTTGTAGCTTTTGTATTCGATACTGTCGATATCCAGGCCAATATTCCCGTTGGCACCGTAGAGGCTGTTCCCGGTGAACTCCCCTTTTATTGAAAGTGCACCTCCGGCAATATCCATGTTCACCTGCTTTGATATGTTTTTGAAATCAACTGTCAAATCCATTTTGTATTCGGGGATATTGCTTAGATGGACATCGGTAGTTGCAATAGTGATATTGGCCACATCAGAATGTATTTTTCCTGAGAAATGATGGTCGATCGCATTGCCATTGTAATTTCCTGAAACCATCAGGTAGGATGGAAGGGGGAAAACGGAACCCATAATGGTTTGGGAAACGGCAAAAACGATATTATGCTTTGATGTCATGAGTTTTTCAATATCCAGGTTGATTTGCAAGGAGTCCGGGTTCATTGTCCCCTTGATATTTCCTTTGGCAATTATTTGGGTGGAATCCAGATAGGAGAAATTGAATTTTTCTATTTTCAGGTTGTTCGGGCTGCCGCCGGTTTTTGCACGGAATTTGAAATTGCCTTTTGCGAAATCGTCCGACAAAAAACCAAGGCTCTCTTTTAAAGGGTAAAAATAATCGATCTCGTTCCAGTTTTCGCTGGAAATGCTTAAATCGAGATTCAGTTCTTTTCCTCCGGGATTTATATAATTCGTAGGGCTTATGTTTGTCTTGAGTTCAATTAAACAATTGGAGAAAGGGGTTTCTATTTCCATATCCTTTATGGAAAAGAGCGGGCCTTCCTGTGTTAATTCCCCATTGAGTTTTATTACATCCAATCCGTTTTTTTCCTTAAACCCCAAATCATGGATTTTCATTTGCATAATATCTTCATCCAAAATAAATTTTGACAATACCCCATTTAAATTGGAAATGCCGATATGCTGGTTGTTGAAATGCCCGGCGGGGTCAGGCTCTCCATCATAATCAAGTGCAAACCCGAAATTGTCCAGTTCCAGTTCGTCCCCTTCGATTCGCCAAAGTGAAGGCCCCCAGTTCAGGTAATCATCGGTTTCAGGGAGTGTGTCGGCCTTTGGGAGA
>JAJRTT010000098.1 GCA_024278155.1 Bacteroidota bacterium
AAAAACAATTTACATCCAGAAGGGGGCCATTTATTCACAACGCCTTAAAAACCTATCGGATGAAATAGGTGCCAACATAAATGTAATCGAGCATCCCGATGCCACAGTAGAAGAACTGATAACCATGGTTGCCAAAGGTGAAATCGACTATACCGTTTGCGATGAGCATATTGCATTGGTCAATTCAAAATACCATCCGGGGGTTGATGTGAAGACCGCCATCAGTTTCCCACAAAATATCGCCTGGGGGATAAAGAAGGGCGAAACCGGATTGCTGGACACCTTGAATGCCTGGATTGATTCGTATAAACACACAAGCAGCTATGCGTATTTGTACAATAAATATTTTAAGCATACCCGCAGTGTCAACTTTGCAAATACCGAATATGGTACGGTGGTCAACAGTAAGATTTCGCCCTATGACAAATATATAAAGGAATACAGCCAGACCATCAATTGGGACTGGCGCTTGCTCGCTTCCCTCATTTACCAGGAATCCCGGTTTTATCCAAAGGCCAAATCATGGGTGGGCGCATTTGGTCTGATGCAACTCATGCCCCACACAGCCGAGAAGTATGGCGTTGACAGCACCTCTTCGCCGCAGGAACAAATCAAGGCCGGAGTGAAGTTTATTAAATTGCTGGACAAACAGTTTAAAGAAAAAATCCCGGACAAAGAGGAGAGGACAAAGTTTGTCCTTGCTTCGTACAATGCAGGGATTGCCCATGTTTATGACGCACGCAGGCTGGCCAAGAAATACAATAAGGACCCTGATGTGTGGACCGACAACGTGGACTATTACCTCCTGAACAAATCAAAACCAGAATTCTATACCGATTCTGTTGTAAAATATGGCTATTGCCGTGGAAAAGAACCCTATAATTTTGTGAACGATATCCTTGAAAGGTATAATCATTACAAAAATGCAGTACATCAATAATAATCCTTTCCCGCACGGTTTTTTTCAAAACAAAAAACCTTTTTTTTCGTAGGATACAGGATGTTACCACCGATATTATCGGTTTTTATAAATTATTGCATAAATATTCTATTCACATGAAGCAGATATTTTTTCTTTTGATACTGTTTTTTACAGTACAAAAACCTTCTGTCTCCCAGGAGGCCGATACGAGCGGGGCAAAATCCAATGTGGGGCTTGAAGCAAATAAGCTGTACAATGAAAGCATTGTTTTTTTCGCTGACCGCAATTATGCACAGGCCATCTCAAAAATAAATAAAGCGGTTGAACTGAACCCTGAATTTTACAAAGCTTATTATAACCGGGGCTGCTATAACATCCGGCTGGGGAACCTGGACGAAGCTCTGTTCGATTTCAACAAAATCATCCAAAAACAACCCAATGCAAAAGCTTATGTTGCACGGGGATATTGCATGTTGAAACTAAACCAGGCGAAAAAGGCCATCAATGATTTTACCCTTGCCATCGAAAAATCCCCCACGAATGCACAGGCCTATTATTATCGTGCAAGTGCTTATTATGCACAAGGTAATTTTATGAAAGCAATCGAAGAATTCAACAAAGCAATTGATGCCGATTCATACTATGCACTTGCTTTTAGCGACAGGGGAAATGCAAAGATGAAAACAAAAGATTATGAAGGGGCGCTTGCTGACTTCAACAAAGCAATTGCCCTTGACCCGTCATTGGCGCCCACTTTCAACAGCAGGGGGAAATTGAACGAATTGCAGGGGAAATTGCAGGCCGCACTCGAAGATTACACGGCTGCCCTAAAAATCGATCCGGAGTTTTACAGTGCGTTCAACAACCGGGGAATGGTGAAATACCAGATGGAAAACTATGAAAGTGCACTTGGGGATTTCAACACGGCCCTTGGGTTAAAACCGGATTATGACCTGGCACTGAACAACAGGGGACTTGCCAAATACATGATGGGAAACCTGGACGGGGCCATTGATGATTTTTCCGAGGCTGTTGCAATCAACCCGGGTTATGGCGAAGCTTTCGAAAACAGGGGAACGACCAAGGAGATGAAAAGGGATGAAAAGGGGGCTTGTTCCGATTGGGGAAAAGCAGCGGAGCTTGGTGTTCTTAGCGCAAAAAAGTATGTGGCAAAACAATGTGGAAACTAAGACCCTTTGGCAAACTATAAATAAACATGATACATGCACCTCAAAATAAGGATAACATGAACAAGCAAAGTTTTGCCTTCGTTTTGTTCGTCCTGTCGATATTTTCGATAGCACAGCTCTCTGGCCAGAGCGTGGCATTCAACAAATACAGTTTCCCCGATCACAGGGCACAGCTGAGCCAGGCCCTCGATGATATTAAACAAGGCGATAAATATTATGAGAGTGGCCCGGGCAGTTACCACCTGGCGATTATCCAATACTCAAAAGCAAATGAATTCAACCCCAAGAATGCGTTGCTGAACTACAAAATCGGAAGGTGTTATTTATATGACAACGATAAGGCAGAAGCGATCAAATATCTTGAAAAAGCTTATGAAATCGACCCCAGGATAAGCCTTGACATGACCTATAACGATGTGAATTACTTAATGGCCACTGCTTATCACCTCGATTACCAGTTCGACAAGGCCATTGGAAAATACAAAGAACATAAAAACAACCTTACGCCCGAACAGTTGGCCAAAGAAGATAAACTATTGGACAAGAGAATTGAGGAATGCAATACGGCCAAAAAAATGGTGGCAAGCCCGTCAAGGGTGTTCGTGGATAACTTGGGCGATGTGGTAAATTCGGCCTATCCGGATTATAAACCCTTGGTAACACCCGAAGAAAACATGATTATGTTTACCTCTTCACGCGAAAATTCCACGGGTGGCAAAAAGGACAAGGACTCCTTCTATTTCGAGGATATCTACGTTACCTATTATGAAGATGGGAAGTGGACAACGCCCTCAAACTCCTATGACCTGAACACCCCGAACCATGATGCAACGGCGGGGATTTCAACGGATGGTTCTATTTTGTTCTTGTACAAGTCTTCCGGGGGGAACAAATTGTACGCAAGCAAACTGGAGGGCGAAACCTATACCATGCCCATACGTCTCCCCAACAATATCAACGATGGCCTGAAGCAATCCTCTGCTTCCCTCTCTTTTGATAAACGCACATTGTATTTTACGAGCATCAGGGATGATGGCTATGGCAAACAGGATATTTACTACAGCATAAAAAACGCAAAGGACAAATGGGGCGACCCCATAAACATTGGTGCGGTCATAAACACGCCCTACGACGAGGAAGGGGTTTATGTAACTCCTGATGGAAAGTCCTTGTATTTCAGCTCAAATGGCCACAATACGATGGGCGGGTTCGACATTTTCAAATCAACTTATAAGGATGGGAAATGGACCAATCCGGTCAACCTTGGCTATCCTGTCAACACACCTGACAACGATGTGTTTTTCACCATGGCGGGAAGTGGCCAAAGGGGCTATTATTCCTCAAAAAAGAAGAATGGCCATGGAGATCAGGATTTATATATCATTACGTTCCTTGGTGCTGCCAAACCTATGAAATTGGGCAAAGATGAAATTCTGTTGGCATGGGAAACCAATGTAGGTTACGCACCGGAACCCGAACCGGAAATCGAACAAAACACAATCCTGAAAGGGGTTATCCTTGATGCCGTTACACTTGAACCTTTGCAGGCAACCATCGAAATCATCGATAACACAAAGAACGAACTGATGGCCGAATTTGAATCGAACAGCACGTCCGGGGCTTATCTCCTTTCGATGAAACCGGGAATGAACTATGGGATCTCGGTGAGCAAAAAGGGCTATTTGTTCCATTCCGAAAATTTTGAAATACCCAAAGATGCCATTGCCAAAAAAATCAATAAGGACATTTTGTTGAAGAAAGTTGAAGTGGGCACCAAGATTGTCCTGAACAATATTTTCTTCGATTTCAATAAAGCATCGCTGCGCGACGAATCAATAGCAGAACTGGAACGGCTTTATAAACTTTTACAGGATATGCCCACTTTAAAGATCGAGATTTCGGGGCATACCGATAATGTGGGCACGGCCACCTATAACCAGCAATTGTCGGAAAACCGGGCAAAAGCAGTGGTCAATTATTTAAAGAAAAAAGGAATAGCTGCCGATCGTTTGAAATTTAAGGGATATGGCTTTACCCAACCCATTGCCACCAACGACACACCCGAAGGAAGGCAAATGAACCGGAGAACGGAATTTAAGGTGCTTGGGAAATAAAAAAATCCCGTTCCATTGTCGGGAACAGGGTTTTGTTTTGCTAAAAAGCAGATATTGCTTACAGTCCAAATTCCTTTTTTACCCCTTCGAGCCATTTATTGATACGGCCTTCGGTCAGTTCGTCCTGATTGTCCTCATCAAGGGCCAATCCATAAAACATATCGTTTTCAATACCTTCTGAATCGATGTAATCATAACCCTCAACAGGCCATTTGCCTATGATATTGGCATTGCGGTTGGAGAATTCTTCCTGAAAAGTGCCCAGGCCATCCACAAAGTGATGTGGATAAAGGATCTGGTCGCCAAGTCCGAAAAAAGCAACGGTTTTCGATTTCATGTCGATGCCGTTCAGCATTTCAAAAAAGGCATGCCACATATTATCGTCTTCTGCATATTCCCAAACATGGGAACCCACCGTGGAACCACCAACGATCCAATAATCCGAATCGACAAGGCTTTGTTTGTCAACTTGCGAGGCGGCCATACGGACAACTTGACCGGGGTTGAACTTCCCGGCAA
>JAJRTT010000099.1 GCA_024278155.1 Bacteroidota bacterium
CTCGACATAAACCTGCCCGATGGTACCGGTTTTGATTTATTGAAGCAACTGAAGTTTACCGATTTCAAACTCATCTTCGTTACGGCTTATGAAGAGTATGCCTTAAAGGCATTTGACTTTTCGGCCATTGATTATATCCTCAAGCCCATCGACCCCGAAAAACTTGCTCAGTCAATATTAAAGACAAGCGAAATGGTGGAGTCGGAAAACCTGAACCTCAAATTAAAAGCCCTTTTCACCAATCTCAGCAACCAATCCGATATACACAAGAAACTGGTATTGAAAACTGCGGACAATATTTTTATCGTTGACACCAAAGAAATTGTCCGTTGCGAATCGGATGAAAGCTATACCCGGTTTTTCCTGGCCGGTAACCGGCACATCCTTGTTTCCAAAAACCTGATCGAATATGAAAACATATTGCAGGAGTTTGGATTTTTCCGAACACATCGTTCACATCTCATCAACCTGGCCTACATCGACAACTTTACCAAACGGGAAGGCGGTTTCGTGGTGATGAAAGACAAAGCTGAAATCCCTATTTCCAGAAGGAAAAAGGAAGAATTCCTGAAATTGCTTGAAATGCTTTAGTCCGTTTATTGGTTTAACCCTGCCGTATTTGGATTTTTCCCGACCGTTTATAAATCTCCACTGTTTTTTCCCGTATCTAAACCTATTTTTGGGTTTTTGAAATACTTGAAAGCAAATCGCTGTGGAATGGCACAGCACATTAACGGATATTTTTAAACTCAAAATTCCTTGATTATGAAAACAATCTACATTAAATCCGCAATGTTGGCCATCGCATTGTTAATGTTGGCGGGCAATTCATTGTATTCGCAAACAACAATCTATTCAACAACGGGCGGTGGCCCGTGGGACAGTACATGGACATGGGTAAGTGGGACAGTGCCCAGCGGCTATTACGATGTAGTGATCAATGGCCCGGTCTATTCTTCGAACGATGCTTGTCATAACTTAACAGTTAATCCCGGCGGTGTTCTGTACAATAACTATTATTCCTACACGCTCACGGTTCTGG
Source organism: Bacteroidota bacterium (assembly GCA_024278155.1). Taxonomy (GTDB): domain Bacteria; phylum Bacteroidota; class Bacteroidia; order Bacteroidales; family JAADJA01; genus JAADJA01. The sequence goes on from JAJRTT010000099.1 coordinate 1,043, forward strand.
GAAATGTGGAAAACAACGGGACAATTAGCAATTATTCCAATTCTTTGTACCTTAATATCTCAGGCGACATCGTCAATAATGGGGTTTGGGACAACACTTATACGACGTTAATGGGAACATCTTCCCATACGGTTGCCTGTCAAGGCGGGAATCCGTTTTCCGGATGGCAGTTTCAAAACAACAGTACGGGAACGGTTTTTATCGATGATGAAGTTTATTTCGATAATGTGAGGGTCCATATGAACAATTGCGAGGTGTTCCTTGCCGCAAATGCTGTTTTACGGATGCACGATGGATATTTATACCAATGTGATCTTAGCGGTGTAGGTGAAACTTCCGTTGTCCGGGGTGTCGGGGCATACGACTCAGATGCGCCCTATTTTAGCAATGTTTCTTTTACGGGTTTGGGGTTTCAGGGCGACATCAATATTGAAGCAAACTGTTCAACGCATGGAACAGTGGTCAATAACGGGTCTCTTCAGAACAATTACTACTCTTATACACTTCAAATCTATGATGATTTCACGAATAACGGGACCATTCAAAGTTATGCGAATTATTTTACGGTTGACCTGTATGGGGACTTTGTGAACAACGGCCCGATAACAAATCATGCACTCAACCTTTATTCGGACGTTGACCAATACATTACGGAATTGAACAACCATTCTTTCAATACGACCTATTTTTCAAGTTACAAGCCTTCGGGGAAAACATATTTCCTCACGGATGTCGATTTTTTGGGTTGTGTGGTCAATATGCAGGACGATACGCTCATAGTTCCCGATAACGGCACTTTGAAATTCGATGGGAGCCAGTTTCATAATACGGTGGCTTATGCAATGCCGTCAATGGCTGGAAACCTGAAATTGAACATGAACGAAAATTCTTATATTGAGAACTGCCATGTTTATAACCCGGAAATCCTGAACAAGGTAAAAGCCAAGAACAACTATTTCTATGGAAATATCCTGGTAACGGATACCCTGGAAAATGATTATTACAGTTATACGGTAGATATCCACGGAGACATTACGAATAACGGCGTGATCCAAGACTTTGTGAATTATTTGTCACTTAACATTGATGGGGACATAACAAACAATGGGACATGGGAAAACGCCTATACCAACCTGACGGGGACAACCGACCAGCATTTTTCATGTACCAACGGGAACAGGTTTTCGGGATACCAGTTCAATGACAACAATACTTTAGGGGATGTTTATATCGATAATATTGTTTATTTCGACAATGTTCAGGTGAATTTTAATGATCACGACCTTCATTTACCGGCCAATACGATGTTGAAAATACATAATGCTTATTTATATTTGTGCAATGTGATTGGTTCGGGCAGTTCCTCTGTCATATATGGGGAAGGGGTTATTGGAAGCGATTCGCCTTATTACCAAAATGTTTCGTTTTCTGATGTGGGTTTCCAGGGGGTGAACGATATTAATAATTATTGTTCGCTGCACGGAACGGTGGTCAATGACGGGTTTATGCAAAATGACTATTATGGTTACCACTTGCAGGTGTACGGTGATTTTACAAATAACGGAACCCTTCAGAATTTTGTAAACAGCTTATATATCGACCTCTATGGCAACTTTACAAACAATGGTGCCCTGACGGTCCATGAGCTGGGGCTGTTTTCTGATAGCGATCAAATGCTGACTGAGCTGAACGGCAATTCCTACCATGTTGGATATTTCACGAGTTACAAACCTTCGGGAAAAACCATTGTGCTCAGCGATATTGACTTTGTTTCTTGCGGTTTTAACATGAACAACGATACCCTGATAATACCGGATAACGGTACCCTGAAATTTGATGCAAGTTCGGTTAAAAACTCAGTGGTTTATGCCACATCCATGATGAACGGGGATATGAAACTCGACATGAACGAAACATCCTATCTTCAAAGTTGTCATTTTTACAATCCTGAAATATTGGGGACAGTAAAAGTAAATAGTGGGAACTATTTTTACGGTGACATAATTGTTACCGACACCCTGCAAAACGATTATTATGGTTATACCATTATTGTTAATGGCAATATGGCCAATAACGGGGCTGTCCGGGATTTTTACAACTACCTGAACCTTGAAATTTATGGGGATTTTGTCAACAACGGGATTTTGACCAATAGTTATTTCAAGCTCAAATCCAATGCCGATCAAATGTTGACTGAACTAAACGGTAATTCTTACAATACGGGCAGCTTCACAAGCGAGAAACCTTCAGGGAAAATCATTATGCTCTCAGATGTGGATTTTATCGGATGTGCTTTTGACATGGCCAATGATACCCTGGTCATACCGGACAACGGAACTCTGAAATTTGATGCCTGTAGCTTTAAAAACACGGTGGTTTATCCCGCTTCCATGATGAACGGGGATTTCAAGCTCGATATGAACGAATCTTCCTACATTTACAATTGCCATCTCTTCAACCCGGAAATAATGGGCACAATGAGGGCCGATGATTACAACGTGTTCCATGGAAATACGCTTGTGACCGGTATCCTGTCGAATAACTATTATAGCCATGATGTGACTGTCCAGGGCAATATCACCAACAATGGTTCTGTCCAGGATTTTGTCAATTACTTATCCTTGTATATTGACGGGGATATCCTGAACAATGGTGCATGGACGAATTCTTATACCTATCTTAACGGCACCACGGAGCAATATGTCCATTTACAGGATGGCCATTATGTCACTGGTCAGGTGCGTTTTGTTTCTGATATACAGGTTGCACCTTTTCAATGGATTTGGGATGGATGGGCAATTGTAAATCCGCCTTATCCGCAACCAGCCATTTTTAGTGGTGAAACTTCAGGGACACTGATTTTCCTGAACCCTGTGGACAATGCACGGACAGGTACATATTATTGCAGTACCGGAGGGGGAAACAGCCGGAATATCGTTGTGGATGAAATTTTCAGTGCCGACCTCGACCTGAAGGTTTATCTCGAAGGCCCTTTCAACGGAACGGACATGAACACAGACCTCAACACTAATGGCTCAATCCCACTTGATCAGCCTTATAGTCCCGCCAAACCCTATTACAACAACGACAATCCTGTTTGGGATTATACCGGCAACGAATCTGTCGCCACCATTCCCGCCAATGCGGTCGACTGGATTATTGTACAGTACAGGGATTCCGACACACCGGAAAATGCTTCTTCGGCAACCGTTGTGGAAACCCAGGCCGCATTTATTATGAACGATGGTTCGGTGGTTGGAAGAGACGGCAACTTGCTGATGGTAGGTCCAGGCCTTATCACAAACAACCTCTATGTGGTGATTTATCACCGCAACCACCTTGGGATCATGTCAGCGGTCGCGCTTACGGAAAATGCGGGGGTTTATACCTATGATTTTACGCTTCCAGGTAATATATACGGAGGATCAAATGGCAGCAGGGAGATTGCAACAGGTGTTTGGGGAATGGCCGCCGGTGATGGAAACGGGAGCGGTATTATAGGATCGGACGATGAAACAGTGGTCTGGAAGCTCGACCTGGGAAACTCGGGCTATCTTGGCGGCGACTTTGACATGAACGGTATTGCACAAAGTACCGATGAAACCAATTATTGGAAAATCAACCTGAACGTGGGCGGTCAGGTTCCGGGCAAAGCTGCTTCTCCCCTGAAGAGCCAGGTGCCGAAATAATTATGTTCATCCGGTGGCCGTTTCCCGGCCATCGGATGAAATTGCCCTTCGGGATTATTCCCGAGTCAAAGATCTTCATGGTTTTAGGTTTGGGAAATGCCCTGTCTTAATTGACGGGGCGTTTTTCATTTGTCTTTGTATTAAAATGTGGAATTGGATGAAGGCCATTCAATTTCAAAACAGGTTTTTTAGGAACCCATCTTTTTCAGAAAATCATCTTTCCTCCTTCGTGCCACATCCACTTCAGAACCATCGGCCATTACAAGTGTGCCACCGTCACCTTTAATATATCGGTCAACGAACTTGATATTGATGAGGTGCGATTGGTGCACGCGGATGAAATCGAGTCCCGAAAGGGTTTCTTCATATTCTTTTAATGTTTTTGTGACCAGGATTTTTTCGCCGGAATTCAAGAAGAAATTTGTGTAGTTGTTATCGGCTTCGCAACGGATAATATCCTTGATGTTAATAAACCTAAAGCCCTCAAAGGTGGGGAGGGTGATCCGTTCAAAACCGTTTTTGTTGCGCAGGAGGGTCTGGATTTTATGGGTTATGGTGTTAATATCCGTTCCCGGCAATTTTATTTTGTTCACGGCATTTATCAGTTGCTGCGGATCAATGGGTTTCAGGATGTAATCAAGGGCACTGAACTTTATGGCTTTAAGGGCGAATTGGTCATGAGCGGTAATAAAAACAACCTGAAAGTCAGTGTCCATTGTTTTTTCCAACAAATCGAAACCGGTACCATCGGGCATTTGAATGTCAAGGAAAACAACATCGGGTTTCTCTGTTTCAATAATATTTACCCCTTCAGATACATTTTCTGCTTGCGCCACAACTGATACATTGTCACAAAAGTTGTTCAGGATATTCCGGATCGTATTCCTGCTTTCCAGTTCGTCATCGATAATAATGGCATGTATCATTGCGATTTTTTTTCAAAAGTAAGGATTATTCCATTTCAAAGGGCATCTGTATAATTACCTGTGTCCCCCCCGCTTTGCCGTTTTTGTCTTTTAAATCGGTAATTTCAAAATTGGTTTCTATATTTTTGCTTTTGCCCAAAGTTTCAAGCCGTTCACGGGTGAGCTGAATACCGAGAGACTTGTGTGATTCCTGCCTGCCATCAGGCATGGTGTTTTTTCCCTTGTTCAGTTCCATTGCTTTTTTGCGGCCCACCCCGTTATCTTTAACCACACAACTAATAAATTTTTGTTTTTGCGAAAATTCAATTTCCAACAACCCTTTGTCTTTTTTGTTCCGCAACCCGTGTTTTATCGAGTTTTCGACAAATGGCTGGATCAGCATGGGAGGAATATAAGTAGTTTCGATGGGAAGCCCCGGTCCAATCATGATTTTGTAATCGAATTTTTGTTTGAACCGGATCCTTTCAAGTTCCATGTACAATTCAAGGGTATTTATCTCATCTGACAAAACAATGAAAGGTTTCCTTGAGTTTTCGAGGATATTTCGCATTAACTGGGCGAATTTCGACAAATAGGTCATGGCCGTAAAACTGTCGTTCCCCGAAATAAAACTTTGGATGGAATTCATGGAATTGAAAATAAAATGGGGGTTCATTTGCGAACGCAACAGTTGTTGTTCCGTTTTTAGGTTTCTTCTCTCCAATTCGGTACGGGCGTTTTTTTGTTTCAACCTGAACCTGCTGAAAACCAAAAATGAAACAAGGCCGGCAAAGAAAACAAAACCAATCAACAGGTAAAGCTGTACCGATTGTTTTTTGATTTTCAAGGATTGGATCTCCTTGTCCTTGGTCAGTATCTCAATCTCTTTCTCTTTTCGTTCAGTCTCGTATTTCACCTGCATTTCCGATACCTTCTCCACCAGATCATTGCTGTATAAAGAATCTTTTATTATCAGGGATTTCTCCTGTGTTTCATAAGCCTTTTTATAATCGCCTTTTAAGGTGTAATAATCAACAAGGTTTGTGTAAATTTCGCTTAGGGTTTCTTTCTGTCCGGTTTCATTTGCCAGTTCAATACCTTTTAACAAGTAGGGATAGGCTTTGTCAGGCTTTTTTTGAGCAAGATAAATCCCTGCAATATTATTTGTTGTGGGAGTCGCACCGCTCTTATAATTTATCTCCTCGGATATTTGAAGGGCTTCATTAAAGTATCGTAATGCTTCATCCTGATTCCCTGTGGCTTTTTGAATATTCCCCAGGTTGTTGAGGGTTTCTGCAATCTCCCGCTTGCTTTTGAGTTTTTTTCTTATCGCCAAGGCTTCCTTATAATAGATCGATGCTTTAGAAAACTCTTTTTGCTTTTCATAGGTAGTCCCTATATTGTGCAACGACCTTGCAATCCCGGTTGAGTCTGATAATCCTTTTCTTATTTCCAGGGCTTGTTTGTGGTATTCCAGGGCTTTTTTATATTGTTTCAAAAAACTATAAGTGCTGCCAATGTTATTGTACGATTGTGAAAGGCTTTTCCTGTTTTTTAGTTCGCCACTTTCGAGCATCCGGGTTTTTATATCAAGCGATTTCAGGTTATATTCGAGCGATTTTTCATAGTGGCCTAGATAATTGTAATCATAACCCAGATTGGAATAGACATTTGATAAGTATTTATTGATATCCAATTCCATTGCAATTTTCAGGGCAGCCAGGTCATATTCAAGGGCTTTTGAATTATTTCCCTGATAGGCATATCCGGTTGCAATTTGCATCAGGGCTTCAAATTCTTCTTCTTTCTGTTCAAACTCCCTGGCAATTTTCAGGGCCTCCGTGGCATAATCAATTTTTTTCTGGGGTTTGTTCCTGGAATCAATTTTTGCCAGACGATTATAGATTTGGGGTTTTTCACTTTCATCAATGGATTCTAACTTTTGTAAAAGACTATCTGCTTCCTGGTTTTGGGAATTTAGTTTGCTTGGGGAAATAAAAAGAAATAAGAGGGCTAAGAGTGTAAATGAGTTCATTTCGAATGAAATTTGAGATAACGAAAATAGTATTTTTTTGCTATCCATAAACCAAATACTATTTCAAAATCACCAAATCCTATTTTAGAACCACCGGATTCTATTTATGGCTTTTTTATGTTAAAGCTTATGTTGAATTTTACATTGAATTATTAAAATCCGACATTATGAAAAACTTTATTCTTCTTTTAGTTTCTTTTTTCTTTTTTGCCCAAATATATTCGCAAACCAATTATTGGGAAGGAAATTCAACCAATTGGCATAATCCGGCAAACTGGTCGTTGAACCATGTTCCGAACAGCGCCGAGGATGCTACTATCCCTGCCGTAGGAGTTACCTATTTCCCAAATGTATATAGCGGCAATGCCGAATGTAAAAATTTAACCATTGTGGGCGGTGCCAATGTGGAATTGTTCAACGGTATAAGTTTTCATGTTTACGGTGATGCAAATATTTCCGGGTCGATAATCATCGCCGATGAGCTAACCTTTATTTATTTTCATGATGATGTTTTTTGGTGGAGCGGTTCGCAATGTGTCAACAACTCACCTTCAGCGTATGGCTCAACAATTTATATTTATGATGACTGGAACTTTGAACCCGGGTCCAATGTGGTTTTGGACAAAGTCAATGTTACATTTGCCCCGGCCGGCTCAAGCTCATCGATTATTGAATGTAATTCTGCCACTTCATCATTCTATACGTTAAGTATGCTGAAATCGGCTGCAAGTTCAATATTGTTGAGCGGAAGTTCAACCGAGGCAATGCAGGTAACAAATAAACTTACCATTGGTGCCAATAATAATTTCTATTCTTATTCCAATTACGATCTTGTAGTTTATAAACACTTTGATAATAATGGTCATTTTTATTTCGTAAATGGCAATTTAATAATTGATGATTGTGATTATAATTTTCATTTCAATACAGGTGACTTTGTAAATAATCTGAATATGACAACAAATAGCGGCTATGTTGCCATTGTTGGTGATGCAACAGTGAATGGCGATATTGAAATAAACGGTGTGGGGGCTGATGTTTGGAATACACTTTTTTTGGGAGGGGATTATGATAATAATTCAGGTGGAACGGATATCGATTCAATAAGGATTATCGGAGACGGCATTCAAAACATTTATAATTTGGATTGCAATACGTTGATTCTCGATAAACCCTCCGGCGAAATGCGATTTCCTGCTGAAACTTCTACATGTGATCATTACGATTGGGTACAAGGTATGTACAGGGTGAATGGAGGAACTTTTACCATCAACGATTTGGTGGACAATGGGATATTCGGGACCATCAGTGTAACTTCCGGCCAGTTGAACATCCATCAGGATGCAGGGCAATTTGTTGATATGAACGCCACTTTTTTTATGACCGGTGGTAATTGTAATATTTATGGCGGTGGTTATGAAAGTTATTGGTCCTATGCCGATGATGCTTCCATAACCATGTCGGGCGGAACTTTGGATTTTGTGGATAATGGCATACGGGTTTATAATACGGCATCGCATACATTTTCTGAAAATATTACCGGTGGTACTATCCGAACCCCCTATCACTTTAAAGTCTATCGGGATAATTTTAACCCAATCGGAGGATTAGTCCAACTCTATGGTACTCCAGATGTAAGTATTATCCAGGTAGCAGGTAGTAATTTTTATAATTTGGAGATTGATAAAACATCAAAGAATTATATCTCCACTTCCATTATCCACAAATCCAGGGATGGGGAAGAAATTGTGTTTAGTAAATCAAATGGTGTGATAGCTAATACTGATATTGACATCAATGGCGATTTTACGTTGGCAGCAGGTAGTTTTTCTGCACCGTCAATAATAAATGTTGGGGGCAACTGGGATAATCAGGTTGGGGAAAGTGGTTTTTTTGAAGTTTTTGGACTAGTCGTTTTTGATGGGGGTGAACAGGCCGTAATTAATAGCAGTGAAACATTTTACAACCTGGAAATTGATAAAACCTATGCAAATTTTGAAGGAGTTGAGTTGAATAATGGAATCACGGTAAATGTAAGAAATGACCTTGAAATAACCGATGGCACACTCGAATTGAACACAAATTCCACATTGGATGTGGACAGAAACGTGCATATTGCCGATGGGGCAGGGCTGAATGCATACGTGGATACCGGTCTGGAAATAAATATCGGCGGCGATTTTACTGATGATAATACTACTAATAACACGGTGAAAGGCTATACACCCGGCACAGAAATTATTATGTTTGATGGTGCCGGGGAGCAATTTATTACGACCACCGCACCGCAAGAGGAGTTCGGCAACCTGATCATTGACAAAGCCTCCGGTGCATTCAGGCCCAACGACAACATTTACGTTCTTCACGGTTTTACACTGGACAACGGTGAATGGGCCGATAATGTGAACGGCCTTTCGCACTCCTTTGAACAGGACTTTACCGTTAACACAGGCGGATATTTCAGCAATGCCGTAAACAAAAACACGGTGAACTTCGTTTCCGACAAGGATGGTGAAATACATTTTGCCTCTTCCGGGACCTCGAACGGGCTTTTTAATGCTGTTATTGTTGACAAAACAGCTACCAAAGCTTTTGCGCCCAATAGCGGTGAAATTCCCACAACCGGAAATCCCGATGGCGGCAAAGCACCAATGTCACAAACCCTTACGCTCACTTCAAATGTTTTTTGCGGCTACAATGGCGGGCTTACCGTTCAAAATGCAACACTCGACCTGAACGGGCATACGTTTACTTCAACCGGGGATATGGCCGTTAACGCCGGGGGAACCGTGGATGTGGGGGCAGGCTCCGTACTTAAAATAGATGAGGGCAATACTCTGGACATCAATTCCGGTGGGACACTCGCCCTGATGGGAAACTCCGGCAACCCTGCCACCGTCACCCATTACAACCCCGGTTATTTTGCTTTCAATGTTAACAACGGCGGAACGCTTTCTGCCGAATATGCTGTTATCGAATATGTCAACGACTGGGGCGTTTATGTAAAATCGGGCGCAAGCCTTGACCCCTCCCACGCATTTGATTATTGTACATTCCAAAATGTCCAATCCGGTGCTATGGCTTCCGACATCAGTTTTTACAACGATCAAGACCTGACTTGTACGGGTGTGGATTTCCCGGACAATCCGGGCTATAATGTCTGGAAAAGCAATAATGCCGGCAACGTAACCTTTAATGCGGCGACCGGCGATTTTGCCGGCGCAGAATATGAATATGATCCCAACGGGCATATTTTCTGGGGCGATATGGATGCAGAGCTCCAATTGAGCGTTATGCTCGAAGGGCCGTACAACGGCAGTACAATGAACATATATCTTTATTCCCTCGGACTGATCCCCCTCAATCAACCATTCGATACAGAACCCACGGCAATGTGGTATTACACCGGAACGGAGAGCGTAGCCGCAATACCGCCCAATGTTGTTGACTGGGTACTTGTGCAACTAAGGGACGCCTCTGATGCCGCCTCGGCCAATGAGACAACTGTTGTTATACAAAAAGCAGGCTTCCTCCTCAATAATGGGTCGGTGGTTGATCTTGACGGGACAAGCAACATGGCATTCACTGGAATAAGCTATTCCAAAGGTCTTTTCCCGGTTGTTTTCCATAGAAACCACCTTGGCGTTATTTCTGAAACAAAAATTACAAGAAGTGGCGGTTTATACTCTTATGATTTCACGGCCGCAGGTTCGGCACACAGCAATACCAATGCAGGCGAAAAGGATCTCGGGGGAGGCGTTTACGGTTTGTGGGGCGGTGACTCCAACGGATCGGGCTTGGTAGCTAACGGAGACCTTTCAAATGACTGGAAACCGCACGCCGGCGAAAAAGGGTATATGCCGGCAGATTACAATCTCGATGGCCAAATCGAAAACAAGGATAAAAATGATGTTTGGGCCGATGACCTTTGGAAAGCCTCACAAATACCGACTTTCACCTGTGGCGATGCCCTTTTTGACAGCCGCGACGGACAGTCCTACGCCACCATCCAAATAGGTGCCCAATGCTGGATGGCAGAAAACCTGAACGTCGGTACCATGATAAACGGCAGCGGCAGCCAAACCGACAACGGTACAATAGAAAAGTACTGCTATGACGACAACACAGCCAATTGCGATACTTACGGCGGCCTGTACCAATGGGATGAGATGATGCAATACGTAACAACCGAGGGCACACAGGGGATATGCCCAACCGGTTGGCACCTGCCCACTAATGATGAGTGGAAAACAATGGAGATGTATCTTGGCATGAGCCAAACGCAAGCCGATGCAACAGGATGGCGCGGCACAGATGAAGGGGGCAAACTAAAAGAAACCGGCACTTCCCATTGGACCAGCCCAAACACCAGCGCAACCAATTCAAGCGGTTTCACGGGTCTCCCCGGAGGCTACCGGGACTTGAATGGATCGTTCAACAGTCTCACGTACTACGCCTTCTTTTGGTCCTCGAGCGAGGATGCGTGCCACCGGCGCTTGTTCTACAGTAGCGCGCAGGTGTACCGAAACAGCACCGTTAAGGCGTACGGTTTCAGTGTGCGTTGTGTAAGTGACTGATCATGGGCATAAAAAGAAGCAAATGTAGCATCTCCTGAAGATGTTATAGGGCGTCCGTCAAGATTGGCGGGCGTTTTTTTATTATGGTGTACCGCATCAAACCCTATCCCAAACCAGCCAAATCCTATTTCATTTCCGCCGGATTCTATTTGGGGCTTTTTAATTGCTTGCCATATCTCTATTTTTGTACAAAACAAAATATAAAAATATGAAGACAACATCTGTCAACTTGTATTTGATCTTTATTGCAGTGTTGGTATTTTTTTTAAGTATCAATACAATGGCAAAAAAAGTAAGCACTAAAACTGCAAAAAATGTTGCAATTAATATCTGTACCGAAAGGTCGGAGAATGCAATTAATAATCCTACCGTTAATCGCATTATTGAAATGAATGAACAAGGCGAGACGGTTTTCTATGTCGTAACATTCACGGAAAAAGGGTTTGTAATTGTTTCTGCCGACGACATTGTCCAACCTGTTCTTGGCTTTTCATTCGAAAGTGATTACGATGAAAATGATTTGGCGCCCGGTTTTGAATTTTTTGTACTGAAAAGAAACCGGAAACAGATTTATGCAGCTATACGGGCAAAGATGTCACCTGATCAGGAGACTATTGCCGGATGGGCAAAATATTCCGTTGCTCCCGAGTCGTTCCAGCCAAAGGCCGTTGAAAGTATTGTCCCGCTTTTGACAACCGTATGGGATCAGAACTGGCCTTATAATGCGTTATGTCCGGTTGACACCAATTCCGGTGCCGGCTATAATGATCATGTCCCATCCGGATGTGTGGCAACCGCAATGGCTCAGGTATTGAATTTCTGGCATCATCCGTGGCATGGAGCCGGTTCGCACTCTTATACACCTGCATCTCACCCTGAATATGGAGTGCAATCAGCCGATTTCGGCAATACGTATTACAACTTTGATTATATGCCCGATACAGCTTCTGATTATTCCGAAGACCTTGCCGAGTTGAATTATCATTGCGGAGTGGCCGTGGATATGGATTACGGCCCGGACGGCTCGGGTGCATGGCTATGGGGAAGTAATGATGTGAGGGATGCATTGTATGATTATTTCTATTTCAGTGACGATGCAGATGATATTACACGGTCTTCGTACTCCACAACTTGGGTTGATAAAATGAAAGAAAACCTTGATTTGAACAGGCCGGTTATTTACGCCGGAAATGATAATCAAGCGAATGAGGGCCACTCTTGGGTACTTGATGCATATAGTGCCGGCGATATGTTCCATTGTAACTGGGGTTGGGGAGGAACCGATAACGGCTTTTATTCAATTGATGATTTTTCGCCACCGGGCAATGGTCATACCTATGATGTTTGGGAACAAGCTTGTGTGAATATCCATCCCAAAACAGGAACACTAAGCGGAACGCTCACTTTGTCCGGAAGCCCGTATACATACAACTATGATCAATACGTGCATTCCGGATCGCAGTTGACCATTGAACCCGGTGTGGAAATCATCTTCAACGGCCGCTATAAAATTGTAGTACGAGGACAGTTGAATGCCGAAGGTTATAACGGTGGCTTTATTGACTTTAATGCACAAATGCCGGAGATAGGTATGCAGGGTATTATGTTTGAAAATCTGAACGATAATTCGATGGATAGCTCTAAGATGATTTATTGCCGGTTGGAAAACGGTAAAGGTACCTGGAATCCTTTGACACCCCAAGATACAAGAGGGGGCGGTATTTATTGCGTCAATTCTTCAAAAATATTATTGAAAAAAACAAAGGTATCCGGTAGTAAGGCAAGTTACGGAGGTGGAATGGCCTGTTGGGACAGTTCCGGGATTAGAATAAATCATTGTTATATTGATAACGATACTGCTATTATGGGGGGTGGGATATATCTCTCAAATTCCGATGCCGTACTGTCCGAGAATCATATAGCCGAAAACTATACCACCTGGTCATCAGGAGGAGGAGTCTATTCCGATAATTCAATAGTCTCTTTTTCCAAGGACATCATCGAAAACAATCACGGACATTTTGCGGGGGGTATCGGTATGGCAAACTCAAGCATAGTAATGGACAGTGTTACAATAAGCGGCAATGATGCCGATGTCAAAGCCGGGGGTGTAAATGTCGGATTCGGTTCGGATGTGGTTTTGAATAATTGCGAAATATATAATAACCGGTCGGACGATAATGGGGGCGGTCTGTTTTGTTATGATTCGGAAACTACCGTTGAACTGAACGGAACACTTTTTTATGGAAACAGTGCGCCCGAAGGAGCGGCAATTTCTTTGTCTTCCGGTGTAACCCTTTCAATCAACAACTGCACTCTCTCCGATAACGATTATATTTTTGGCAGCGCCGAAGGCATAAATCTTGAAAATTCTTCCATACTGAATGTTCACAACTCCATCCTGTGGCATAATGATGATGTGGAAATCGAAAAGGATGAGACCAGTACCGTCAACGCTTCCTATTCGGTTATTGAAAATGGAAACTGGACCGGTACAGGTGTACTGAACAATGACCCCTTATTTTCGAATCCCGGCACAAACGATTACAGCCTTACCTGGAATGGGTATCCCATTCCCGATGAACAAAAGTCACCTGCCATTGACAGTGGTGACCCCTCGTCACCA
>JAJRTT010000100.1 GCA_024278155.1 Bacteroidota bacterium
GCACCTCTGGTGCTTAGTTTAGCTGTGTTTTTTCCATTCTTCTTTTCTTGCGTTCCTTCCACAAAGCGGTCAAGCATTAAATCATTTATATCACCTTTACTTCAATCCCATCGGTCACCAGGTTATATCCGGCAACAATAATGCGGTCGCCCGCTTTAAGGCCTTTTGTCACCATTGTTTTGTCCCCTTCCGACATTCCGGTTTCCACATACACTTTGCGGGCGGTATCCTTTCCATCCTTTTTCTCGATTTTGTAGAGGAATTTTCCTTTGATATCTTGTTTCACGATGATAGATGGGACTATCAATGTGTTTTCAGCCGAGTAGTCGTTGATGTTTATTGTTGCCAACATATTGGGTTTGAGCTTGTGCCCCGGATTGCTGATTTTCGCTTCGATGAGAAAAGTCCGGTTTTGCGGGTTTACAACATTTCCGGTGCGGTAAACAGGCACTTTTAGCTTCATTTCGGGGTAGGAGGGAAAGCCAATTTCAATAATGTCACCCTTTTTGATCTTGGACAAATAGGCATCCGAAATATTGGCATCCACATAAAGTTCGTTCAGGTTCACGATTTGCATAAACTGCATTCCGGGAGCAGAGATTTCCCCCCTTTTCAGGTTGATTTGTTCCACGATCCCGTTGATTGGGGATTTTAACGTGGCCATATCCTTTTGGGCCTGTAGTGTTTTTAGTTTGCTCTCCAGGGCTTCCTTGCTGTTCTTTGCTCTAAGGTAATCTATCTCCGACCCGATATTTTTGTCCCAAAGTTCCTTTTGCTTATTGTAAACCGTTGTGGCCAGATCGAGGCTGGTTTTTACCTCCTGGATGGTGTTGTCGGTAATTTCGGTATTGAGCTTTGCAAGCAATTGCCCCTTTTTGATGGTTTCCCCCTCTTTTACGAAAACCCCTGTTATCTGTCCATTGATCTGTGGACTGATGTAGGCTTCGTAAACCGCTTTTACATTTCCGGTTGCTTCAAAATAATGGCTGAAATGTTCCAGCTCCATTACCTTTTGCTGTACGGGAACAGTTTCATCGTTATCCTCTCCGTTATTTTCATCAGGGACTTGTTTTTCCAGTTCTGCAATTTTACCGTTCAATTCATCCACCTCGGATTTGTATTCGGAAATCTGGGTATTAATATCATCCTTGTTTTCCGAGCCCTGTTTTTGGCTGCAAGCCGAGAGGGAAATTACTACTGCAATAAATAATACTTTTTTCATATGTTTTGTTTTGTTCACGAGGTGGTTTGGGGCCGCCCGGTGAGTTTCTAAGTTTGCTTTTTTACCATCGGTTGACTTCAAGTCACCCGGTGGGTTTGAAGTTTTATTCTTTCACAATTTCAATTAATTCGATACTGTATATTAAAGTTGATCCTCCCGGGATGACGTTGGCAAAAGTTTTATCGCCATAGGCAAGTTCCGGTGGGATGAAAAGTTCGTAAATGGCTCCCGGCTTCATTAATTGAACCCCTTCCGATAAACCGGGGATTACCTTGTTCAATCGGATGCCGGCCGGGCCACGGTCGTAGGACATGTCAAAAACGGTACGGTCAACAAACATTGCCCGGTAATGGACCAGCACGCTGTCGGTGGAGTTGGGTTGCTTCCCTTTTCCCTGTTTCATGACTTTGTATTGAAGGCCACTTGGCAAAACCACGACCCCTTCCGCTTTTTGGTTTTCTGCCATAAACCGGGTTCCATCGGCTTTGTTGCTGTCGAGGAATATTTTCCCTTCTTCTTCCATTCTCCCTTTTAGCACTTCGTTGAATTCATCGATGATCTTTAGTTTGAGCGAATCTGTCAGGAGGCTTGTATCCTTTAGCCCATCGAGCAAACCTTTGTAAACAGCCAGGGGATTCACGTCGATTTCCTGTTCGTTTATCCCAATCCCATAATCAAGGCCAATGATATAGCTAACGGTGTCC
Organism: Bacteroidota bacterium; assembly: GCA_024278155.1. Lineage (GTDB taxonomy): Bacteria > Bacteroidota > Bacteroidia > Bacteroidales > JAADJA01 > JAADJA01. The sequence goes on from JAJRTT010000100.1 coordinate 1,927, forward strand.
ATCCTGTTTTTTAATTTAATTATACCCGTATCTTCCATTCGGTTTGTGCAGGATTGCAAAGACACAGCTATTAAAGCCACAATCAAATGCCATATTTTGTTTCGTGTTCTCATTTTGTTTTTTTCAAAGTTTTCCCATAAGGCAAACGCTATTTCACCTTTTTGCCCCAAAGCTAATAATCCACCTTTGTCAATTCCTTTTCCAGGTCGGCTTTCTTTATCAACAAGTCGAGGATGGAGGTGAGGTATGAAATCTGGGAATTCAAAAATTGATTATATGTTTGTGAAAGGTCTAAACTTGTTGAAAGCCCTTCTTTGTATTTGATTTCAGTTTTCTGATAGATCTTCTCCGCATTCCCCACACTCATTTTCCGGTTCATGTAAATTAGGTAGGCATTGTTGAAATCGGCCTTTACCGTTTTTACCCTAAGCGACAAACCCTGTTGCAACTGATGTTCCGACACATTCATTTTTTCCAGTTCGAGTTTAGCCTGTTGCACCTTGAATTTACGGTTTCCACTGCTGAGAATTGGTACATCCAATTGAAATCCGAGTACCTGGCTGGTGTACCATTTATTGTCGGTAAAAAAATTAAATTCATCACGAAAAGCACTTTGGTTGTAGGAATAGAAACCGACAAGGGATGGCCAGTATTCCGATTGGTTTAGCTTTAGCTTTAGACTGGAAAGCTCCCTTTGCCCCTTTAAGATCTTATAATCCACATGATGGCTGTAATCAAACTTGGAATCCAGTAGGAATTCGCGATTTACTGCTGCCAGCAAATCATCCATTTTGTCGGTTACTTCTATCTTCACATTTGCATCCAGGCCCAATTGGTATTTCAGCATATTGGTCGCAATCTGTAATTGGTTGTTGATATTGGCAATGGTGGTTTCCATATCTGAAATCAGCAGTTTTAGTTGGTCAACGTCTGTATCTTCAATGAAACCGCTTTTGTGATAGGCTTCGGTTTCGTACAGCATATTGTTCAGGCTGAGAAGGGTGCTGTCGAATATTTTTTTGTTTTCCTGTAAAATAATGACAGGGTAATAGGATTTTGCAATGGTGTTTTTTATCCCGATTTCACTTTTTTCAAAGGAAGATTCCACCACATCCACATACGCCCTGGCTGCCATAACGCCTACAAGGTAAGTCCCGCTAAAGATCAATTGCGATAGCTCGGCGCCCCAATTGGCATTGTGTTGTGTGCCAAACTGCACTTCCACATCCTTGCCGGGCTGGCCGACAACTTCGCCCGGAAGCAGTGTGGTGGGCAATACCAGATTGTTGTTGTAGCCAACTTTCCCACTTATCTGGGGCAATCCAATTGCCAGGTTTTCCTTCACCTTTTTTTGCGCTATTTCCACATCGGTTGCGGCATTGATAATGTCGTAGTTGTTCTCCAGGGCATAAACCTGTGCTTCCTTCAAAGAAAATTGCATTGTTTCCTGAGATGTTCCTTCAACCGAAAACAGAACAGAAAGCAAAATGATTATCAGAAAGTTTTTATTGTTGTTTTTCATCTTCGTTAAATATTGAAGTTTAATTTTTCTTTTTGTTTTTCAAAGTAAGCGATCCCCTTCGCATTGGCAATCCCGCGTATGTGGTTTTCGAACATCACCTCAAATACTTTTCTATATGAGAAATCCTCCAGGTCGTCCAATTCGAGTTTGTGGAAATCCTCTATCTTTTGAAAATAAAGATGTGCCACGATTTCGATGTTCAAATCATGGCGATAAAGCCCTTCATTTATTCCCTGTTTGATGTTTTTGATGATGTGGTCGATAATCAATTCCTTTTTCATGAAAATGAATTCCTCGAATGCTTTGGGATAATACTTCCGAAATTCAAATGAAATGACCGGATTGATCCTGAAATGTTTGGTGTTGGCAATTTTACTCATTTCGAGCAAAACATCAATGGCGTTCAAATCCCTGCCTTCAAGCTCCTCGATCCGTTGGTGTATCTGGGTTCGGATGTACTCAACGATTTTCTTTAACAAATCAAGTTTGTTGTCAACATATAAATAAAGGGTCTTTTTTGAAATCCCTATGCTTCGGCATATGTCGTCCATGGACACATTGCGCAAGCCTTGTTCCGTGAAGATCCTGTAGGATCCAGAAATGATAAGATCGAGTTTTTCGTCATTTTCGGCCATAACTACTTTTTGTTGGGCGACAAAGATAGATAAAAAGAAACACAGGAAACAAAAAAACGTTATTTCGTTTCCATTATTTTAATCATTTTTTAAAAAAGACACTTTTGGGTTGATATTGTTGTTTCAAAACAAGACTTTGCTCAAATGGAATATTTATTCGAGAAATCAGTTCAAAGGATTGAAGATACTGATACCGGTTTTAAGCGTTTTTTATATCATGGGATTGATTGGCAATATAGGCTAAATAGGTATAAAAAGGGCGCATGGAACAGGCAAAACGACACTCATATTGCAGTATATCAAAGAGAACCTTGAAATATTCCACGATCAACAAATTGCGGGAATTGTTATTTGTACTATCCGAAAGTGTCCCTTTTAAACCTAATATTTCCAAGTTGGGTTTCAATACAAAATACCAATTTTGGCTGTTTAGGTTTTTATATTGAAAATCATCCGATGGCTTCATGCCATCGGATGAGTACAAAGATTTTATTAGGAAAGGGAATTGTTTACAAGTCCCCTCGCTTATAAACAATAGCCACTACTGTTACATCGTCGCCACCCATATTGATGGTCATTCCGTAAGGGCGGTCTTTTGGGATTTTGATTTGGGCTTCCCCGGCCTTCCCGGTAAGTTGTTCCCAGATGGTAACGGCCTGATGGACCCCTGTCCCGCCTGTCGGGTGGCCCCAGCCAATCAATCCACCCGTTGTGTTCATTGGGATTTTCCCATCACGGGCCGTGTTCCTATCGGCCACAAATTGCGCCCCTTTTCCGGGTTCTGCAAACCCGAGGGCTTCCGTGGTAAGTATCCCCGCTATGGAAAAGCAATCGTGCACTTCGATGGTTGCCAAATCGTCTTTTGTTATCCCTCCCA
>JAJRTT010000101.1 GCA_024278155.1 Bacteroidota bacterium
CAATCTCGGTACACGATGTGAAAAACATTGAAAACAAACTAAACAACAGGCCCAGGAAAAGATTCAATTTTAAATCACCTATCTTTGTGATGGAAAATTTATTGTTTAATCAAAAAGTTGCATTTGTGACTTGAATTCAGCTTTTATAAACCATGCTTTTCTTTAAGTCCAATAATCATTTCATCAAAATCAATGGCTTTTTCCGGGTCATAGTCAAGGTTTGTTAATCTTTTATTTACTTCTTCGATTTGCCATTGTGGGATTTTGATATTTTCTTTTTGAATACGTTTGAGTTTTTCAATAAGATCAGGATCCTCAGTTTTAGTGATCCAGGCAATGAGGTCCAGTTTGTCTGCTTGTAATTCTGGGATGTTCATTTAAATTGTTTTTGTGTTTTCTCCTTTTCTCAAGAAATCGAGAAAGCCAATATTTGCAAATATACGAAATACCTTGTTAATCCCAAGTAAAAACCCGCAAGGATTACAATTGTTGTATCCCCCCGGATTTTTGTGGCTGGGTATCTCTTCTCTATTTTGATTTAATAAATAATTCCCTTCCTGAAATTTCATCATCTTCCCTCACAACAATGATGTAAGTCCCGGGATCAAGCAGTCTTACATTGGCTTTTCTGCGTCCACGGATATTGTTTTCCCCCTGTAGCCTTTTGCCGGAAATGTTGTAGATTGAGTAATCGTAGTATGTTGTTGTTTGTGGGTCGATGTTCAATTCGTCGGTTGCTGGATTTGGGTAGATGTGAAGTCTCTTTATTTCTTTGTTCATTGTCACTCCTGTTTGGATTTCCAAATGCAGATCATCCACGATGAGCGTGCTCCCTTGTTTGTTGGGATCGGTGAGGAGGATGATGTTCATCGTGTCCGGGTTTTCGTTTGAATAAAACTGGATGGGTGCGGAAAAAGCAGTAAAAGAAGGAATAGAGTCTGTTGTCCCCCATGTGCCGCCACCGATTATCTGCCCGTTTTTAAAAAACTGTATAGCGACGAATACGGAGTCGCCATATCCCGGGTGCACAACATATCCGGTCAATGAACTTGGTTTGCCGGTATATGGGATTCCACCCGAAACGCTGTATATTTCCACATTGCCCAATGTTGCTACACCGGGGATCAGGAAATCGTCCAACTTAATGGTCTTTAACCGAATGGCAAGATTGCCACTATAGGCGTTTGAATCCGGGGTACATGTTGCGGTCCCCGGGGGCAAATAGATATTGGTCGTCTGCCAATCGGAAGGCGTTGTGGCCGAATACCAGTCCTCAAAACTATTATTGGGGATTGAATCTTGCGAAATTGTATTTGCCGAAAAGAAAAGTGCAAAAATGGAAACGATCAAAGTTGATTTTGCGATGTTGAATTTGTATTGAAGTGTTTTCATAATAGGTGTTTTTAATTTGTGATTATTATTTGTTTTGAGGCAAAAATAGATGTGCAAACCGCCTGAATCTAATTTCATTTACCGAACTGTAAAATGGTTTTGCTGGATTGTGGATATGAAGGGCCGGGATGTGGGTGTACGACAAAGTCCAAATAATTCAATATTTTCATTTTTTACAAGTTGAAAACTTGTAAATGTCTAATCCCATCACAGATATAATCTGTTATGGGCTGGACAAATAATATGCTATCATTGGCTTATAACAGTAGTTTAAGGTGCAGCGCACCGATAAGATTTGTAGGTGCAATTTCAATTAAAGAACCAGGTGCAGCGCACCGAAACACAATATGGGGATTCACGAACCTGGATCCCGTAAAACTTATTCACCAAAAGGAACACCAATGAATAGGTTTTAATATATTTTTGTACAATGATGAGTGTGGAAAATATCATAACGGATAAATTGACAAAACTGGGAGATGAATTTTCCGGTGATGTTTTTACGGATAAGGCTACCCGTTTGCTATACGCCACCGATGCCTCTGCCTACCGTGAAGTCCCGCTTGCCATAGCAATTCCCCGAAACAAAAACGATATCCATTTGCTGGTTTTGTTTGCACGCAAATATAATACCTCATTGATCCCAAGGGCAGCAGGGACATCATTGGCCGGTCAGGTAGTAGGAAATGGGATTGTGGTCGATGTTTCGAAACATTTCACCAAGGTCATCGAAATTGATGAAAGAAACCATCGGGCCAGGATTGAACCCGGGGTTGTCCTGGATGAGCTGAACCTATTGCTAAAACCCAAAAGTCTGTTTTTTGGACCAGAAACATCCACCTCAAACCGATGTATGATGGGCGGAATGGTCGGGAACAATTCCTGTGGGGCTCATTCACTTGTTTACGGAAGTACCCGTGACCATACAGTTTCGGTAAAGACGATTTTAAGTGATGGGACGGAAGCCGAATTTGGCCCCCTGGGCAAAAAAGAATTTGAACAAAAATGCAAACTGGAAAACCTGGAAGGGGAAATTTACCGGAACATCAATTCCATATTGTCCGATAAAGAGAATCAGGAAAACATACGTGCCGAATTTCCCGATCAATCCTTGAAAAGGAGAAATACCGGTTATGCAATCGACCTCCTCCTCGAAACAGATGTTTTTTCTGAATCAAAAGAAAAATTCAATTTTTCAAAAATGATTGCCGGCTCAGAAGGCACGCTGGCATTTATCACCGAAATCACCCTGAACCTTGTCCCTTTGCCACCACCTGTGAAGGGATTGGTTTGTGTCCATTGCGAAACATTGAAAGAGGCCCTAAAAGGAAACCTGATTGCCATCAAACATAAACCTGTGGCCATCGAATTGATGGACAAGGTGATCATGGAACAAACCAAAAGAAATATCCTCTTGAGCAAAAACAGGTTTTTTATTGAAGGGGAACCGGAGGCTATGCTGATTGTGGAATTTGCTGAAAGTTCAAAGGAAGAAGTTTTGAAAAAAGCCAATGCCATGGAAAAAGAGATGCTGGATGCAAATTTTGGCTATCATTTTCCGGTGGTTTTTGGGAAGGACATTAAAAAAGTTTGGGATGTGCGGAAAGCCGGGCTGGGATTGTTGTCGAATATCCCGGGCGATGCAAAGCCTGTGCCCGTTGTGGAAGATACGGCTGTAAATCCACAGGTTTTGCCGGATTACATTGCGGATTTTTCTGCCATATTGAAAGAGCATGGGCTGGATTGTGTTTATTATGCGCACATTGCAACCGGAGAGCTGCACCTTCGCCCGGTACTTAATTTAAAAGACCCGAAGGATGTTGACTTGTTTCGCACAGTTGCCTTTGAAACAGCCAAATTGGTTAAAAAATACAAGGGGTCCTTAAGTGGTGAGCATGGAGATGGTAGGTTGCGGGGCGAATTTATCCCTTTGATGATAGGGGAGAAGAATTATGCCTTGCTTCAGCAAATCAAAAAAACCTGGGACCCGGAAAATATATTTAACCCGGGCAAGATTACGGATACACCAAAAATGAACACCTATCTCAGGTACGAAGCCGGCCAAAAAACCAGGGAGATAAAGACGGTTTTTGATTTTTCCAATGATCAGGGTTTTTTAAGGTCAACTGAAAAATGCAATGGTTCTGGCGATTGCCGGAAGTCAGCGGTCATCGGCGGTACGATGTGCCCCAGCTACCAGGCAACACGGAATGAGAACAATACCACACGGGCAAGGGCAAATATTTTGCGTGAATATATTACCAATTCAAAAAAAGAGAACCCTTTCGACCAAAAGGAAATCTATGAAGTCCTTGATTTGTGCCTTTCGTGCAAAGCCTGTAAATCGGAATGCCCTTCGAGTGTGGATATGGCCAAGCTAAAGGCCGAAGCCATGCAGCATTATTACGATGCAAACGGTATCCCATTCCGCACACGGATGATTGCTTATATCAGTTATATCAACCACTTGGGTTCGGTATTACCTGTTATAACAAACTTCTTTTTGTCCAATCCATTCTTTAGCGGGATGTTGAAAAACGTGTTGGGGTTTGCACCAAAACGGGCAATCCCTTTGCTTTATAGAATCACCTTAAAATCCTGGTTGAAGAAAAACGTCAAACCCCATAATAAACCTGAAAGTACCAAGGGAAAGGTTTTTCTTTTTGTGGACGAATTTACCAATTACAACGATACCCTCATTGGGATAAAAGCCGTGAAATTGTTGAAGGGCCTGGGTTACGAAGTCCTTGTGCCAAAACATGAAATCAGTGGCAGGGCTTTTATGTCGAAAGGTTTATTGCGGAAAGCAAAGAAAATTGCAATCAGGAATGTGGAGCTTTTAAAAGATATAATCTCGGACGAAACACCGCTTATCGGAATTGAACCATCTGCCATCCTGAGTTTCCGGGACGAGTATCCCGATCTGGTGGGCGATGGGTTAAAGCAGTCGGCTATCAATCTTGGAAAATCGGCTTTGATGATAGATGAGTTTATCGCCCGGGAAATAGACAAAGGAAATATAACCTCCGATTCATTTACAAAGGATGCCCGAAAAATAAAATTGCACGGGCATTGCCAGCAAAAATCAATTGCATCAACGGGCCCCACAAAAAAGATGCTTTCATTGCCATTGAATTATGAGGTTGTTGAAATCCCGTCCGGTTGTTGTGGTATGGCCGGTTCATTTGGCTATGAAAAGGAACATTATGACCTTTCGATGAAAGTGGGCGACTTGGTCCTTTTCCCTGAAGTGAGAAAAGCGGGGGAAGATATACTGATTTCCGCACCGGGCACAAGTTGCCGCCACCAGATACATGATGGCACAAAACGCAATGCACTGCACCCGGTGGAGGTATTGTTTGATGCGTTGAAACAGGGAATCAACCCTTGATTGACATTATTTTTAAAAAAATGAGAAAAACAGTATTTGTCTTTTTGGTTTTTGCTATTGCTTGCAGCCCACCGGTAAAAAAGAAAAAAGCAGACAACAAACTAAAAGGCGATTGGGCTTTTTTGGACAAACGCGGGAATTACAATGAGGCTTTTTTTGGCGACAGCACTTTCTTTACCTACAACAAGATAAATGGGAAAATGCCCGAATTCAAATACAAAGTTATAAATGACAGTTTATATTCGGATTTTGAAAAATCGAAAAAGGCCCTCAACAGGATCGCCGGGATAAAATGGATTTCTGAAAACCGGGCAATCCTGTCCACTGAGTTTGTGCATGATACCCTGGAACCCATTTCAGGGCCTGGCTTTCTATTGAGCAATACGGATTTCAAGAAGGATTCTGCAAAATTCGTGAAAGACCATTATCAAAGATATGAAACGTTTCTGATAGAACGGGGAATATTGACTGCCGAGGAGGTCAGGGAGTTTAAGGAGAAAGGGAAAGTCCCGGAAGATTTAATAAAGCAAGACCAATAACAATCAGTGCTCTATTGTGAATGATGAACCATACCTCAAATATTCAGCATGTTTGGGGATTTCAAAATATTACCTAATTTTGCCGCCCAAAGAAATACAATATGAGAACCGAAATTGGAAATATGCCTGAAATCCAGGAGCACATAAAAAACGAGATAGCACTTGTTATCTATTTTTATAATGACGATTGTCCGCCGTGTTTGAGCCTGCGCCCCAAGGTGGAAGCAATGGTCGAAAATGAATATCCTGAAATGAAACTCATTTTTGTCAATTCAAAGCACCATCCCGAAATCCCGGCAAGTTTTACTGTTTTTTCCAACCCCACGCTTTTGGTTTACTTTGACGGGAAAGAGTCGAAACGTTTCAGCAAATACGTTTCCACATCGGAATTGTCCCAATCCATTGACCGGTATTATAATCTGATTTTTTCATAAAAAAACCCCGCCAAAATGACGGGGCAAGTTTCACAAAATGAAGAATGGTTTATTTTACCTAAGGATGATCTTTTCCTTCAAGCTCACGCCCTCTCCATGTATCTCGATGAAGTAAAGCCCTTTGCCCAGCTTTGAGAAATCCAGGGTTTTTATCTGTTTGTCACCAATATTCACTTTTTCTTCCAAATAGAGCATTTGACCATAGGCATCATAAACTTTAATAGAGGTCAACGTATTTTTATTGTAATTGGACTGTATGGACACCATCCCATTCGTGGGATTGGGGAAAATCCTGATATCGGATGTGAAATTGGTTTGATTGATACCTGTACATTCTTCAACGGTAATATAGTTTTCCATCACCAACGTGTCCGAAATTTCTGAATCATAGGCAATAAGCGTGACATCGTATGAGCCTGCCGTACCATAGGAAATCAATGGGTTTTCATCGGTTGAAGTTTCAGGGTTGCCACCTTCAAATATCCAGAGATAAGAATCGGCACCAAGGCTAAGGTTTGTAAATTGAACTTCATCATCAATACAGGCCGTTGTAAGATCGGAGGTGAAATTTGCATTTACCGAAAGTACGATACAGAAGTTGGTTGCTTCCTCGTTTTCAAATTCACCACCGTTTGCAAGCTCCACACCTGTGGTGGAATTCGTCAGCGTATAATATCCCTCGCCGTATTGGCAGCAAATCCCGTCGCCATAGGAGTCGTAAATGGTAAAGGTATAGCAAGCTTGTGGAAGGCAAAATTCTTCGGTATAAAGTGTTAGGTTTTCCAGGGTTTCGCTTTCGCGGATCACGTTGTCGTCGGCATCCCGCAATTTCCAGGATGTTTCTGAGGCATACTCGTCCGTCATTAACTCAAGGATGATTTTTTGCCCCGAACCATTATATGTTTTGTCCATCATGTCATTTGCGGGGTTTTCATCTTCTTCACCGTTTGGAAGTGATGTAAATGCCGAAAAAACATGTTCTCCTTCGGATATTGCTATTTCGTCAAAAACAATATTCCCAGATTCGCCTTGTTCCAGGTTTCCTGCCCACTCCATCGTTACCGGGTTACCGTTGTCGATCGTATAACCCACGGTAAGGGACGTGATCGTATTATGCCCGGGATTTTCAACAAGTACTTCCGGCGAAAAGTTTTCCGTATCGCAATAACTGCTTTCCGGGGCAATAATATCTGCAAGCTTTGCATCAAGATCAGGGGCTACATAAAAATCAAGTTGTAGCGTATCGTTTACCGGATATTCATCATCATTGCCATTGGGGTCCGATGTATATGATTTAAATGTGTGATCGCCCTTTGGAAGAAGCATGCTGGCAAAAGTGAACGTCTCCGTTTCATTGTATTCCAGCGAACCTGACCACGCTTCGGAAATTACTGTTTCCTCGTCGATTTGATAATTCAGGGTCAAGGATGTAAGTGTTAAATTGCCTTTGTTTTTGAAAACAACTTCGGGTGTAATCTCTTCCTGTACATCGTAGTATTCAACCGGGGAAGTGATTTGCATTAATTGGGCATTGTAATCCACAGTGGGAACATTGGGATCGTAACCATCCATCACAAGCACACCCGAATTATTTGGGTCGAGCCAGTCCTTGAGCCTTGTTCCCGATGTTCCACCACCGTCCCATGAATAGGAAACTTTTCCAAATGCATCATAGGTTATACTTGAACAAGAGGCCGTGCCACCATGAAGCTGCCCGGTTATCCTGTGGTTTTGATCAAACAGGGGAGAACCTGAAGAACCGGGTTCCGTTGTTCCATCTTCATATTGCCCGATTTTCCAATGATCGGTTCCGCTGCCGCCCCAGCCAGTAGTTGTGGGTGGGTCGTCGTCAAACGAAATTTTCTTGATATCGCCCGATGGGTGGTGGATGCAGACGGAATTTGTAGAAGGTTCATCTTCGTTGTTCCAACCGGAATAAAACACGTTGTAATCCGCCGGGGGCACATCAAACAATTCAACAAGGGCAAAATCGGAAGGTGCACTTTTTGCCTTTAAGGATGCACCCGATAAAGATACGAATGGTGGTGATGAACTGGGGTTGTCGCATTCCGGGGCTTCCCAATTGAACCAAAAAATCCATGTTGACGGATTGCTGTAACAATGGTTTGCGGTGAGGACATACGGGGTGCCGTCTTCCAGTGTATTGTTTACCAAAGCGCCGGTACAAAATCCACTACTGCCCGATACGAGCATTACAACCGACCTCTTTTCGTCCTGCCAATCGTCCCCTTCAGGGCAATTGACATTGTTGTTGCATGCGCCTGACGAACCAAACCCTTTTGCATAGGCAAAGGCATCGCGGTAAGCATGGGTAACAATGTTGATACTGATAGTCCCGTGGAATGGAACATCAAAGGGTTCGTAATATTCAAGTACCGTTTCATCCCCTTTCACAAGGTTGGTGGCAAATTGCCCGTCCTCTTGATTGTTGGCATCGGTAAAAGCCCCTATAACATGGGAAAAGTCAGAGTTGTAAACAAAATATTTTGCCCCTGCGGGAAGATGGTAGTTGTCGTAGGTAAGGTTGATGGAAAAAGCCCCTTTACATTTAATACGCAACCGCCAAATCCGGTCGTTGTTTGGAAGGGTTTCCCAAACCCCCGAATTGTCAAGGTTGAGGTTTACGTCAAAATTTTCACCAAAACGCCAGGGGATGTCTTTATACTGATTGTTGATTTCGTCTTCGGCGATTAGTTGGTTCACATCCACGGCCGGCATATTCTCAATGGGGACATCGCCCATCGACAGTTGATGGTCGAAGCCATGTGGCTGGCCTCCTTCGGAAAGCTGTGCAAACGTGTAATTGGAAAAAATGAGTGCAAAAAGCACGAGCGTAAAAAGTCTTTTCATTTGAGATTGTGTTTTTATGATTATTTCGGAATACATTGAATTGACAGCCTGAAATGGGTTTTGTTTGCCAAAACCTATTTTTTAACAAAAAATTAACATATGGAGCTAAGCTCAATAAAAGAAGACGGAAGTTTTGTTCTCCCGTCTTTTTGAACGCAAATATGTCAGCCCAAGGATTACATCTTAATCCGGCACTTGGCTTTGGTATCCTGAACTAGCTTTTGCCGGGACTTGTCCGCCTCCACCGAGGTTTGGTTTCCAAAAGTTGCTTTCATCTGTGTTTTGGACAATATTGTTTAAACTAAAATCACCTCCAAGGTAGCCGGAATTGCCCAGGTCTATTTTCCAAACAGACGACTCATCAGTATTTTGAACGACCCCATTTCCATTTCCATCCCCGGCAATCATCCCCCAAACACCGCTACCTATATCTTTGTGGCCATTGACACCTCCATATGCCTGGTCTGCCCCTGTTGTAAAGTCGTAATTAAAAGTCCCGCCCCCGGAAGTCAATCCATAATTTGACATTACCGCAAGATGGTTTCTATGGAAGACAACTGCATATAAGTTGTTCGAAAATGTTGTGTTGAAGTTGAGCGGGCTGGAGCCATCCAATCCCACGACCGTTCCATTGCTTAGAATGAAACCTGCCTGGGTTCCAATAATCGCTGCCGAAGTCGCATTTGCCGGAGCAGTGGCATCGCGCAACTGTACCAGTACCCAATCAACAACGTTGGCAGGGATACTCCCCACATTTTCGGAACCTGCATAAAGCCATTTCGGTGTCATGTTATCGTAAAAAGGTAAAGTTGGGTTGAAAGGCTGTGATAAAGGGATGCTTCCTGCTGTCCGCAAATCGGTATTCATATTTGTCCCGTTATAGGGCCCTTCAAGGAAAACCTTTAGGTTAAGCAGTATGCCTGCAGCACCCGTAATCCCTCCATTACTTGTCAGTGGCAAGGGAACCCCTTCATTGAGGGTAATGTTACTAAAATTAACGTAAGCAAATTCACCTACCGTAAGATCGGATGTAAGTTGAAACCTGATTTTAAACAATGTACCGGCAGAAGTGAGAGGAGAAGTACCGGCACCGGCAAAACTTATCTGGTTTCCGGAAATATTACTTACAAACGTCCAGCCTGCAGTTTGCGGACCGGGTTCAATGCTTATGGCCACAAGTTCTGGTGTCCTGTAAGTGATAGTTCCATCAAAAGAATATACATCCTGTCCCACAGGAAAACCCGAAATATTTACCTCGAGGTCGTAAATGGAATTTACCATGGCACTTGCATTATCGATATCAAGATAGGTATCATAAATAGTAATATTCCCACTGCTTCCCGTGGCGCCCACATTATCGGTTGCAGTGACCTGGACAATCCCACTATGGTGGGCAGTAAGCAATCCACTTGCATCTATTGTGGCCATCGTGGTATTTGATGTGCCCCAGGTATATGGCGGGATCCCACCTGTTGCCGAAAACAAGTGCGTTTCACCGGCCACAAGGGTGTAGGTATTTGGTGATACGTTTATCGTTGAAAAATTTATCGTTGAAAAATAACCATTATCGGTCGTTGCCGGGAGGTCTTCATTAAAAAGCGCTTCGGTAAAATTCAACGACGATCCACCCGTATTCACAGAAGATATATCGAACCTAATATAACAAAGCTTACCACTGCCACCCATAGGGGCAGTACCGGCAAAACCAATACTTACCGTACCGGCAATGGTATTGTTAAAGGAAACAGTATAGCCATTTAACAAAGCTCCCGTAGTGATAAGGGCTGTTGGGGTAAGTATGTTCTGGTTATAAGTAAAACTGGTATTGCCCGACATTATACCCAATCCCGAAAGGCTTGTGGTATAAATCGGGATATCTATGGTGGCCCCCTGCCATTCGGTAGTGTCGTGGATACTGAGCTGCATGGCCCTTATTTCGATCAATCCGGTTATTGTGTCCCTGGTTCCGATATTGTCAATTGCATATACTTTTGTGAAACCATGTGCATTTGCGGTAAGCAATCCCGATGAACTAATGGAAGCAATGGCCGGATTGGTGACAAACCATGAATAGGGCGCTGTCCCTCCACTTACATTAAACTGCAAATTGTCGCCAACAGTTAGTAAGCCGTTGTCAGGATAAACATTAATTGTAGGAAGTGCGGCAATGGATATAGAGCCATTATCAAGTGTAACCCCGGGACTCCCTTCATTGAAATAGTTATTGGCATCGCCACCATCAAAATTAATGGAGGTGCTTCCC
>JAJRTT010000102.1 GCA_024278155.1 Bacteroidota bacterium
CCCCTTTAATTTTACGGCCATCGCCTCCAACCTCAATACCTCTGTTGTGATGATGGGGAATACAACGGTTTGGAAACCGGCCACCACATCGCTGTTGTCGAGTTATTATTTGATGAAGATATTCAAAGAGGCCGGGATGCCAGACGGTGTCATTAATTTTGTGCCGGGTTCCGGTGCGATGATCGGTGATATCGTTTTGCATCACCGTGATTTGGCCGGGATCCATTTTACAGGTTCCACGGCTACATTCAACCACTTATGGAAAACGGTCGGGAACAATGTGGCCAATTACAAATCCTATCCGAAACTCGTGGGCGAGACAGGTGGCAAGGATTTTATTTTTGCGCACAATTCCGCCGATCCCAACGAACTGGCAACGGCCATCGTAAGCGGTGCTTTTGAGTACCAGGGCCAAAAGTGTTCTGCGGCTTCACGTGCCTATATCCCAAAATCCATTTTTGAGGAGACAAAGAAACAGGTTATCGAAAAAGCAGCAGCCATGAAGATGGGTGGTGTGGCCGATCTGGATAATTTCATCAATGCGGTTATTGATGAAAGCTCTTTTGACAATATCATGTCTTACTTAAAATATGCAAAAGAATCGGCGGACGCTGAAATTATTGCCGGTGGGAATGGGGACAAGTCAAAGGGCTATTTTATCGAACCAACGCTTATCCTTACGACGGATCCACATTTTAAAACCATGGAAGAGGAAATATTCGGGCCGGTAATGACCCTGTATGTTTACGAAGACGACAAATTTGATGAAACACTCGAACTCTGCGATAGCACTTCCCCTTATGCACTTACAGGTTCCATATTTGCCCGCGATAAATACGCCATTGTCAAAGCTTGCAAGGCATTGCGCTATGCTGCCGGCAATTTTTATTACAACGATAAACCAAGTGGCGCCATGGTTGGCCAGCAACCTTTTGGAGGGGCACGTGGCTCGGGAACGAACGATAAAGCAGGAAGTTCCCTCAACCTGCTTCGTTGGGTAAGCCCGCGGACAATCAAGGAAACACTGATTTCGCCCACCGATTTCAAGTACGGATATATGGTGGATTAGAAAATGTCTAATCTTTTTTTTAAGATGGTCATGTTGAGCTTTGAAACACATTTCGACAGGCTCAATGTGACCTCGTTGGTGCGAGAATGTGACCTCGTTGGTGTGGGAATGTGACCTCGTTGGTGTGAGTTGGATTAAAACCTCGCAACCAACTTAATATTCAACTGTCGTGTCGTAAGGTAATTTGGAACGGCATACATTTCGCCATAAACATCGGTTACCCAGGTGTAAGAAACCGTATTGTTGATTTGTAGGAGGTTCAGGATTTCCAGGGTCAACCAAACGGATTTGAATCCACGTAATGGGTTTTTGGGTGAAAAACGGCTGTATTCGCCAATGAGTTCTTTCGAAAAACCAATATCAACCCGGCGGTAAGGTGGCATCCTGAGGGTTTGCTTATATCGTGGACTGTCAGGTGGGCCAAAAGGAAGGCTGCTCCCAAAGATCAATGTCAGGCTCATCTTATAGGTTGGGTTCCGGGGCAGGTAATCCTGGAAGAACAAACTGAAATTTACCGTTTGGTCCGTTGGACGGGGAATGAAGCCCGGTTTTACCTCAACTCCCTCACTGTTGATATAATTATCGTTGTCCACATTTTCGGCCGTGCTCATAACTGACAGGCTGGCCCATGATTCGATGCCCGGAACAAATTCACCATTTATCTTAAAATCAATCCCGGTGGTATAGCCATGCGATTGGTCAAAAGCATAATAACGTATTCTCACATTGTCCACCATATAAGGGATCAAACGGTTAAGGGATTTGTAATAAACTTCGGTAATGAATTTAAAGGGGCGGCCCCATGCCTTGAAGTTCAAATCGCTCCCCAAAACAAAATGAATGGATTCCTGGGCTTTGGGATTATAATTGAGTGTTCCGTCAATATCTTTTATCTCCCGGTAAAAAGGGGGCTGGAAATAATATCCGGTCGAAAACCGGAACATTATGTCCCGTTTCCAATTCGGTTTGTAAGATACGGTTATCCGAGGGCTCACGACAATTTGTTGGCTGAAATCCCAATAATTGGCACGGATACCCGCTGTAACCAAAAGCATTGAACTGTCTGATTTATGTGTCCAGGTGTTTTGGGCAAAAGCTGTATATCTGTTGGACGTGATGTTTGCATTCGTCTTGATGTAATCCATCATCTCAAAAGCGTAATTGACCTGTGCTCCAGGATAAACATACCCAATTGAATCAGGAGGGCGTGGTTGTGTATATCCCGCTGAATCTATCATTGTCCATTCGCGCATTTCATCGGTCACGTTTTCATGTTGGAATTTCAAGCCCCACTGTATCAGGTTTTCCCCTTTTTCCATTGTAGCTTTGTGCTCAATATTATAAACATTGATGTCCATCCGGTTGCGGGCATGTTCCAATTGTGTGCCTACTCCCTGGTTTTCCACGACATCGCCAAAATTCTCGCTCCCAAAATCAGTGCTTACCTGTCCGATCCAATATTGGCCCATTAGGTCATAGGTCTCGCTCTCCTTGGAATTATAACCTGACCCGATTAGCTTGAGCCGGGTGTGCCGGTTTGGTTTGTAGGTGAACGTAAGCCCGCCAAGGTATGTGAGGTATTTGTCGGCCTCCTGCCCATCAAAATAGATGGTGAGCCGTTTGGCATTCTGAACAGTTCCAAAATCGGTTTCGCGGCTTTCTGGAATGAGCCGGAATTGGTTTTGTGAAACGGTCATCAAAAGGGATAGTTCCAGTTTTTTCGAAATATCATAGGTCAGCAAACTCTGGATGTCGAGGAAAGAAGGTTGGTAATCGCCCTTTGTTTCCAATGCGTTCAGCAAATACTTACTAGTCTTGTAACGCACGCCAAGGAGGTAAGTGAATTTGTTTTTATCGGCCTTTCCCTCCGTTTTTTTTGCAGCCATGCCTTCCACATGGAATGATGCACCCAATAAACTTATGGAGGCAGAACCGCCAAACTCATAGGGTTTTTTATATTGGATGTCGAGGACCGAAGACATTTTATCGCCATACTTTGCATCAAAACCACCAGCCGAGAATAGGAGGGAGGAGGTTAGATCGGAATTGACAAAGCTCAATCCTTCCTGTTGCCCTGAGCGGATGAGGAAAGGGCGGTATATTTCGATATCGTTCACATAAATCAGGTTTTCGTCAAAATTCCCCCCCCTAACAGAATATTGCGAACTGAGCTCGTTATTGGAAGAAACACCGGGCAAAGTTTTCAGGATTGCAGGGATCGCATCGCTTGAATTTGGGAAATTGATAGCTATTTTTGGGTCGATCCTCGACATGCTTCCTGCCCGCAATTGTTCGCCCTCAACCTCCACCTCTGTTAGGTCCATGGATGAAATCTCAAGTGTTTTGTTGACTTCTTTCCTTTCGCCCGGTTTCAGGTTTACTTTTTCCACCTCTTTGGAATAGCCCATATACGTAAAAGAGATAAAGAGGGCACGATTGGCCGGGACTTTCAATTCATAACGGCCTTTTTTATCGGTTATGGTACCGCCCGGAACACCGGAAATGGCAATGTTGGCCAATTCCACTGGGTTTCCTTTTTGATTGGTGATCCGCCCAAAGATAACTGCTTTTTCCTGTGCGAAAGTGGCTGTGCCAATAAGTAAAGTGATTAGTAATACGAAACTTTTTAATAGCATAAATCTGATATGTGTTATAATGTTATGCGTTATGCGTTATGCGTTACGGGTTATGCGTTACGGGTTATGCGTTATGCGTTATGCGTTACGGGTTATGCGTTAAAAGGTTATGTGTAAAAGACATCCGTAAACCTTGACCTTTAAGCCTTAACAATTTTTTGTCTCTAAAAGTTTTGCCAAAAAATACACTCCCGTAGTGCCTATGCTTCGCAACCTCCATCGCCTTTGCGAAGCAACGGAAGAGGTAAAGCTTAATGCGAACGCGGTTTCGGCATAAGCATATGTACGGGATCATAAATAAGATACTAATATATCCTTCTGCAATATCTTCTGCTCTCCCTGCAAACCTCACAGATTCCCAAATTTTCAAAGCCATTTAAACTTTTTCCTTTCATGTGTTATATTTTAACCTTTAACTTTTAACTCTTAACTTTTACCCCCAACCTTTAATCCCTAACTTTTAACTCATAACCTTTAACCCCAAATCTTCAACCCTAATCCTTTCCACTCAATTTCCCTTCCTTCCAGGCTTTGATAAGTTCTGCCCATGCAAAAGGGTTCCGGATGGTAATGGGTTGGGTCTGTCCTATGTAATA
>JAJRTT010000103.1 GCA_024278155.1 Bacteroidota bacterium
CACACAAACACAAAGACCTCTACCAACTCCTACCAAATAACTGGGATAAATACAAGACATCTGAAATAATTTAACCCCTGTATTGCTCGGACGGATACGGACATCTTCCTTTTTAATGATATGCTTGATCTTTGCCGGGATTTTATTTTCGGACTTGCTGGCCCGTTTAAATTCCTCTTGCAGGTGGCCATGTTCGATTTCAGCGAAACATTCTGCCAACGATGCCTTGTCGTCAAGTACGATATTCATATATTCTGGATTGTCAAGGTTCTTTACCAAAAGAGTGTCGGCAAACATAGAGCGTAATTTATGTTCCATTGAATTGTTCCCACTCGTACGCTTGTGGCTTCTCTTGAAAAGCCTGAAAAACTGCTCCAATATATTATTGGTTCTTTGTGGATGTACTGTGGTTTCACCATTTGGTGTTTTCAGTATTATTGGGTCTGTGAACAGTTTGTCCCAGTATTTGTCTATTTGGTCGATCATTTTTTGACAGGACTTGTCCTGCTTGTACATTGGACTGCTGACCATTTGTTTTTTGAACTCGACGACCCCTTGTTTTATCGTTTTCATGTTCTGGTCTCCCGCATCGTTCAAACCTTCTTTCGAGTCCGTGCCCGCTATCCGCATGGCCAGCCTGAGCCGTTCGAAAACCTCGCTTTTTTCAGAAAATTCCTCTGCCACCTCTTTTAACCCAGCGTCTTCAACAAGGGGTTGCAGATCTTTTATCAAGTAGTTGGCCATTTTGGCACTTTCGGGCTGTCCAAGGCTCAATCCGGCCTCCATCTTTTGTACTGTGCCATACACGATGCATAAGCGTTGGTAGAAATTGAAATGTGGCTTATCAAAAGGAAATCCATAGCCGTTCCCCTGTTTTTTTCCTTCCAAAGCCCAATAGATTAACACACAGCAAATAGTGGACATGGTCGGCCTGTCCGGCGCTTCGGGCAATGAGCCTGGTTGCATGATCTTATCAAAATCTATTTCGATCTCATCTATGAATTTCGAAAAGTACCGCAGGCGGTATCCCAGCTTTTTGCTTATTCCGTGTTTTTTCAGTGCGTTCCGTATTTGGTCATAGGGCTTCTTGAGCAGGTCTTTGCCTATATCTCTCAAAAAATGGAAATGGCACACGAAAAACAATATGCCCGGAAATACTTTGGCTACTGCCCCGTGCATTGCTTTTCCCAGGTCGGTCATCACGGCCACCGGATCTGCGAATCTTTTTTTTATGTCCCGCAACAGGCTGGCAATGCCGGCGATACTTTCTGTCGGTTTTTTCGTATTGCCAAGTGTAAATCCACTTATCTCATCCAATGCGCTTATCCAATGCGGACTCCCTCCATCGCTCGTTCCGTCCACATGAAGGATATAACCGCCTTTTGCCTGTAGGTGCCGCCTTATCTTCCCTTCGTTGTTTTTGTGCAGGACCGAAAGGTAGGCGACGAACTTTTTAGCAAGACAGCCCACTGTGGAGGTCGAAATGTAAACACCTTTGCCTGCGAGTTCCCCGACTACTTCGGACTCGCACCTGAACCTTTGAAAAACCGACCTGCCTACGTACTCGATAATATCGTACCCGAAATTGGCGTACTTGGGCAGTAACCCTTTTAATTCTTCAGAGTGGTAGGTTGTTGGGTTGGGCCGGCAATCACAATACATTATCGTGTGGTGGGCAATGAATTTGCCTATGTGCAAGGTGGCCCCTTGCCGAAAAGGTTCGCTTGAACGGACTTTCAGCCTTTTGCCGCACAGTGGGCAAAAATCCGACTCATAGCGAAATTTGATAATGGGTGCGGCGGGCAGCAGTTTTGTAACCAACAAATTGTTGGTCAACCGACCTATGTGTTCTCTGAGCTTAACGGCTACCTGAAACCCGTAGTTTTTTTTTAATCCCCAACCGCTTGAACAACTCGACAATGGGCTCGGAGCTTACCTGCACTCCTTGCTTTGTTAAATTTGCCGATATCGCAAATTCATCACGCTCAGGGTATTGGATTTTCTCGGTGAGGATACGTATGATGTCAATGTCAGTCAAACGGCTCTCGGAAATCTCATTTTCGACCCGTGTCCTGTTTGCCTTTTGCCTTTGATAAATAAGCTCATCAACAGAAAAATAGACATAACGGCCTGAAATATTCTCCCTTTGTACCTTGGAAATGTTTTTGAAGAAAGTCAAAAATGATTTCTTATCCAGGTGCAATGTGTCACTTATTTGGGAAGCGCTCATGCCTCCTGGCGATTCACAAACTAAAAACGCAACGGTTTCACTCAAGTTTCCGTGCTTTGAAAAGCATACCGAATTGTAGCACCATAGTCCGGAAACATCAAATTCAACAATTGATAACATAGCATAATATTGACCGTTGTTGTTATAGCTTCGCACGGCTTTCCATTGTTTTAGCTTTCGTTGAACAGTTCGACCTGAGCAATTGAACAAACTGGAAAGTTCCTTTTTTGTCAAGACCTTTTTATTGCTGAATTCGAGCAGCTTGTCCCTGTTAATATCTACTGTGGTTTTCATGATATTTATAGATTTGTCCATATATATACTATTAAGCAAATATAACTGTATATACGGACAACACCAAAAAAACTTAAACCCGCCCTTACCCACAGTAATTACTTAATAATTAAATATATAAGCCAAATAAAATAGCTCCGGTTGAAAAGTCAGAAAATGTATAAATGGACAGCAAAAAGACTAAATTGGCCAAAAAGTCGAAAACAAACTGATAGACAGGATTGTAACTGACTCTATATCACGACACAAGGTGATTTTGGCGCAATAGTCATCAACAG
>JAJRTT010000104.1 GCA_024278155.1 Bacteroidota bacterium
ATATCCACCACCTGTATATCTTACTTCGCAATAAATCAATTTGTTTTGAGCATCAACACTTTCACCGTAAAATACGAGGCCATGCCAATCTGAGGCTCCGGGGACAGAGCTGTTTCCGTCGTTATTGGTATCACCTCCTGCTGAATCATCTTTTATTGAAGTGAAAATTATTTTCTCACCTACGGTACCAGTAGCATTAAGGCCACCATGAACAAATATTCCTTTAAAGTAGGAGCCACTGAATTTAATTATAATACCTTCTTCCAGTGTCAGGGTCGCACCAGATGCAATATTTAAATCATCGATAATATACGCGATATTTGTAAAGCCGGCAATATTACGCTTTACAAGCGTTGCATTTGATGATAATGTACCTTCGATAATCCTGATTCCATTACTGCCGTTTGCAGAAAATGCTATATTTGAAAATGAAGGGTTAGAAGTTAATGACATTGCAATGGGATCATTTAAGCAATTTGTAATGTCAACATTATTAACCGATGGGGCAGAGTTGCCGTTTATCCATAAACCATAACCTTGGGATTGATCTATCAAAACATAGTTTAATGTAGGGGAGGCATTCGTTGTGGTTACGATAGCATTATAATAATATCCCCCATATTGCAAATCAGTATAAACAAGGTTGCAGTAAAGGTCATCGCTATTTTCCTCAAAAGAAATGTCGCGCCAGTTGCCTCGCGATGGCGTTGTGGCGTTACCGTCCCCATTTGTGTCCATTGGGTTGCCCACATTGTCATCGTAAATGGAGGTAAATACCACATGTTCGGAAACTGTTCCATTGGTTTTAAAACCACCTTGTATGTCCCATCCCCTGGATGTTGTCATTTTAATTACAACCCCGGCTGCAATATCAAGCGTTGCCCCATTCAGAAGCTCAATGTCTTCGAGTGATACATAGGTTATGTTGGTAAACCCTGCCACTGTCCGTTTAATGATATTACTGTTGACCACCACATTATGGCCCAATAACCCAAGGGCATTCAATCCTACATTTGTATAAGTATTACCTGAGAAAGTTGGGTTTGCAGATGGAGATATGGAGAAGGGGGTATTGCTGATATTTGTCATTGAATTATTTGAAATGCCTGGGCTTGAAGTAGTATAGCATGAAACCCCGTAATCCAACTCCCTGAACTCGCAATTGGAAATTGTAGGGCTTGCACCGATCGTTGCTACAGCACAAGAGTGGAGGTAATGATTTTGGCCACCATTTGAATAATAATAATTATAAACACTGGCATATTTCATCCGCACGTAATCAAGGATTGATGTGGGGTCGCTCCCTTCGGTAAAAATAATGGCGCCCATATCGTTAATGGCAGGGGTTGTTATTGTCCCGTCTTTATTGGTATCCCCTGGGTTACCATAGTTATCGTCTTTAACCGAAGTAAATGTGATCCAATCGGCAGCAGTTCCATCGGCAACCAATTTGCCTTCGATGATGAGACGGTAACTATAAGTTGTGGATTTTATCACTATTCCCGGATCGATGGTAAGTGTATATGCAGCAGGAACAGTTATGCCGGCAAGCATTAGATATGTTATGTTACTTACTGTGGTAAAATCCCGTTGGATAATATGTGCATTGGCAGTTAACGTTCCGCCAATTAAACCTATCGCATCGTATTGGTTATCGGAGAATGATAATGCATTGTTGGTGAAAGTCGGGTTTGCTTCAAACGACATCGCAATTGGTGTCATTGAACTGGAACCAATAGTATTATTAGTAAAAACAGGATCGGAGGCATACTGGAAATAAGCACCAAAGTAATTTTGTGAAAAATCACATAAATCAATTGTAGGCCCTGCATCATAAAGTGTCAACCCTCCCATGGTCGAATGTCCCGCATATCTCAGCATACACCTGCGCATCACACTGGCATCATTGCTTTCATCATAAAAAGCTACACCAAACCAGTTGCCAACGGCCGGTGCGGTTGCCGTTCCATCGTTGTTGGAGTCGCCGCCCCAGTTATCATCCCGGTAGGAAGTGAAATATATATTTTGTCCAACACCTGCATTGGCAGTTAATGTCCCACGAACGTACAAAGTTGCCCCAGATGTAAATTTCAAAATATTTTCCGGGGCAATGGCCAGAGTGCTGCCATTGTTAACCGTAAAATTTGTGCGAAAATAAAAAGGCACGTTTACATAAGGCAAGTTCCAATTGGTGCCCATTGCGGTTGGATATACATAAAACACATCATAGGTGTTGCCGGTAAATGTATTTGTTCCCGTTACTGTTAAATCACCAGTATTCCCCAGGTACAAAGGATAATTATTTGACGACAATGTACAGGAATTAATACTGACCTGTGCACCATCGGCAGTTACATATATCCCGTAATTACAATTTAGGATACTCGTATTTGAAATACTTGTTGTACTTGAACCATTTGCCTGGATTCCGTGCCCTGAACTTACATATCCTGCAAGGTCAATTATTGCATTTGTTATATTAACGGTTCCTGATGTGTAAATTCCATATTGGTACATATTCTCAATAGTGCCGCCTGTCATTGTAAAGCTTGCACCACTATTAACATCAACATAACGTCCATATTCAATGGCACAATTTGAAAATGTTGATGTTGATCCTGAATAAAAGGTGAGGTAATTCCATTTCCCCGGTGCCGGGCTGCCGTCATTGGATGTAAACGTAACTGATGTTGCATTAATATTGCCATAGGCGTACATCGACCTTCCATTGTCAAATTTCACCTCCACCCCGGCGTCAATGGTCAATGTGAAGGTAGCATCAATGGTTAGGTTACCGGTGACGATATAGGGGCTCCCGGCCAGGTTCCAGGTTGTATTGGAACTAATGTTCCCTGACACGTCTGTTGCTTGTGCTATCCCAAAAATAGCAAGACTTAGAATTAAAGTAAGTAGTTTCTTCATGATGTTTTAATTTTAATTGTTAGTAAGTTACAATATGATAGTATGGTTGATCTTCTCCACAAAATTACAATAATACAGGGGGGAAATCAAGTTATTATGTCAATGAAACATTAAAAAAGTAAATAAGAGTGCAAAATACGGGGATTGGGAAAAGCCAAACAATACCTATAAGCAGGTGTTTTTTACAAGGAGGAGCAGATTGAAGATTGTGCATTTCTGTATTTTGATATGGCATTGGGTTATTTATACAACCTCCGGATAAGATTCCCCCGGTGGATTTTTTTCAATAAGGATTTGATCGATTCCCTGTTTTCGGGCCTGTACCAGAAAAAGAATTTTTGTTGCAGCTTTTTGGCCGGGATGGAAGTTGTCCTGAAAACCTTTTTTAGGGTGTAAGGGTGGAGCCCGGTGTAATAAATCACCGTTGCCACTGTCATGGGCGTGGGCGTTAAATCCTGGATCTGTTCCAGTCGCAAACCTTGTTCTTTTGTGTCCACGGCAAGTTCGGCCATGTCTTCCAGGCGACAGCCCGGATGGCTCGAAATAAAATAGGGGATGATCTGTCTTTGTGTTTTGTCTTTTTTGTTGAGATCGTCAAACAGTTTTTTCAGCTTGTGAAAATATGAAAAAGAGGGTTTGCGCATCACCTTCAGCACCGCATCGGCGGTATGTTCGGGAGCCACTTTCAACCGCCCCGAAACATGGTTCCTTATCAATTGTTCGGCATATTCCGTATAACCGTTCTTTTTGTCTTCCTCCTTTTTTTTGTCGATGAACAGGTCGTAGCGGACACCACTTCCCACAAAAACCCTTTTAATCCCGGGATGTGCCTCTGCTTTCCGGTACAACTGGGTCAGCGGTTTGTGGTTAGTGTTGAGGTTGAAGCAAATTTCCGGGAAGATACAGCTTGGCCGCCTGCATTTTGCACATATCGAAAGATCGACCCCTTGCATTTTGTACATATTTGCCGAAGGCCCGCCCAGGTCGCTGATGTTCCCTTTAAAACCAGGTGTTTTGGCAATCCGGTCAACCTCTTTCAAAATTGACTTTTCGGAACGGCTGCCAATAAATTTCCCCTGGTGTGCCGAAATCGTACAGAAACTACAACCACCAAAACATCCCCTGTGCATGGTGATGGAATCCTTGATCATGTCGTAGGCGGGAATGGGCGCTTTTTTGTTGTATTTGGGGTGAGGCAAACGGGTGTAGGGCAAGTCATAAACCGCATCCAGTTCTTTCTCGGCAAATAAGGGGAAAGGGGGGTTTACGACAATGTATTTGTCTTCGATGCCCTGGACCAGGGTTTTTGCCTGCACCCTGTTGGATTCGGTTTCGATATGCCGGAAGTTTTTGGCAAATTTCGTTTTGCTGTGCAGGCATTCTTCATGTGAAAACAAGAATGTCGCTTTATCCTTTTCGAGCTTTGGTTTTGTTGAAGACAAATACACCGTTTGGTTGATCGTGTTCAATTCTGAAAAAGGCTTTCCCGCGCTCAGTTTTTGTAAAACTTCTTTAATGACCACTTCACCCATTCCATAAATCAACAGGTCAGCACCGCATTCATACAAAACGGAGGGCTTTAATTTGTCAGACCAATAATCGTAATGGGTCAACCTCCGCAAGGAACCTTCAATGCCCCCAGCTATTACCGGGACATCGGGGAAAAGCATTTTCAGGGTTTTCACATAAACGGTCAGGGCATAATCCGGGCGCTGGCCCGCCCTTCCGGCAGGAGTATAAGCATCGTTGGACCGTTTTCGGATGTGGGCAGTATAATGGTTCACCATGGAATCCATATTTCCGGCCGTTACCCCGAAAAACAACCTGGGTTTCCCCAGTTTTTTAAAGTCCCTAAGGTCGTCGCGCCAGTTTGGCTGTGGGACGATGGCCACCTTATAGCCTTCTTTTTCGATGACCCGTGCGATGACGGCCGCACCAAATGCCGGATGGTCAACATAAGCATCACCGGAAATCAGGATAACGTCCAACTGCTCCCAGCCCCGCTGCTCCACCTCCTTTTTGGTGATGGGTATCCATTTTGATATGGGTATTTGTTTGTTCAAGATAATTGATTTAGAATTAAAAAATATCACATAATGGAATCGAGGTAATTCTCCTTGTTTATCAGTTGAAATTCAGAATCAGGATAAGTTTCCACCCATGATTTGGATGCCTTGGTTTTGCCTTTGTTGTATTTTATCCCCACAGCATTTAAAGCACCATCCCCTTCTTCGATATAATCAAGTTCATCTCCATGTACCAGGGATTGCAATTTGTTCAAATCACGTGATGACAATACTTCGATGTATTTTCCCTGATCGGCATTTATGATCAGGGCCCTATGCCCCAATTTATCAATAATTAGTTCTGATAAAGTAGTTTTCCCAAGTTTGCGCGCACCATAAAGAATTACAGCCTTATTCGTCGTTTGTGGTTTTTCTGAAACCACATCTGAGAATAATCCCGTAATTAACATTATTTAAAGAGTTTAAGATATCTTGCAAAGATAACACAAAGTTGTTGACCATGAAAACCCAGGGTATTTTTGATTGGATAAACCATTAAATTTGCAGGAAGGAAATCCCCATCCTGAAGGATGGGGAAACCCGGGATGGGGAAATTCCTGTTTCACGGTAATAATTTTAAAAGAAATGAGAACGATAAACTGGAATGATTTCGAAAATGTGGATTTAAGGGTAGGTACAATTGTTGAAGTGATGGATTTCCCGGAGGCAAGGAAACCTGCATATAAATTGCAAATAGATTTTGGCAAGGAAATCGGACTGAAGAAATCCAGTGCCCAAATCACACATCTTTATCGCAAAGAAGAATTATTGGGAAAACAAATAATCGGGGTGGTCAATTTTCCCCCAAAGCAAATCGGGCCCTTTATTTCCGAATGCCTTGTTACAGGGTTTTCCCGTGAGGATAAACCGGTGGTCCTTGCTGTCCCTGACCAAAAAGTTGAAAACGGGGCTCGCTTGGCCTGAAATGCAAAGTCACAAAACCAAAAACCAAATCCACTTATGAAGAGGCCTGGGCCTTGTCACAAAATAAAGGCAAATACCCTACCTCATTTGGATTATGCGTTAATAATATTCCAGGAAATAATTTACAGCTTCCGCTTTGGCCCTTGTTTGCAATCTTACTCAATTACAATTTCCAGTTTATTGTTGGCAATTCTCAATTCCCCAATGTCCATCCCTTTCAAAAGAATATTCTTACCCAATACATCTTCTGCGAATTTGTTCCCTGAAATGTCCACATTTTTGCAGGCATCAAAAAGGAAAGTATATTTTTGGGAATGCCAGGGTTCATAGGCATAACTCCGGGAAATAATGTTGTTGCTAAAAAGAAGCCCATCCACCGACCTTGCATAAAGTACAGGGTAATCCGAAGGATTGAACGTATTGCCTTCTATTCTGATATTCCTGTGAAACGGGTGCAACGGATCGGCCACCGGTATTTCGGGATAAATGCTGATGATGGCATTGCAAAACTGATAAGACGAGGAATTGCACGGGAACCTGAATTCGTTGTTTCGGATGGTGATGTCTTTCACGGCGCCGCTTTCGTACCAATAATTGGCATCCCCCGCAATAAGGATTGCCGAACCACTTGTCTCAAAAACATTGTTTTCGACCAGTACCTTTCCCGGTGTGGAAATCAAATAGCCCCGTGCGCGGTTGCTCCCCACAAAACAATTGGTTATGGTAACATTGGGGGTACAACTTAAATTCTCCAGGGAAAAATCCGATGAGATACCCTCGGGGATCTTATTTTGGAAAACAAGCGTAAAACTATTTTCATCCAGGACAATAAAACTTTGGACAATCCCTGTTCCCAGGGTGTTCATGGTTTTCTTAAAGACAAACCCGACAGAATCGCCTTTTTTTGCCCAAATCAAACCCCGGCTCATGTCATGGGCATAACTACATTTTAGGCTCGTGTCGTTTATCTTTTCGGCAACAGGCACATAAGTCCCGTGGATGTTGATGGGGTCGTCCATTAACCCCTGTGCATCGCAATCATCAATAATTATTTCGCCCCGGCAACCCATAAAATGCAAACCATCGTCATGGCCGCTCAAATACCGGTTTTTTTTCGGGTTGGGGATCATGTTCACCTTCCGCATTTCCACATTTTCACAATATTGTGAAAGGATGCCCAGCCCGGAAGTATGATAAACATTGATGTTTTCAAGTTTGATATTTTTACTGTGGAACAGGAACATCCCTGCGTGGTCACGTCTGCTGTGGCGCAATATCAGGTAATTTCCCACGGCAGGTGTTTTTGTGAACTCCCCCACCATCAAGACCATTCCGGGAACGGTCTCCAAATACTTCACGTTTTTCAAGTCACCGTTCACACACCCATGATCACCGGTGTATGCCGGGATAATATGCTCTTTATTGAATTCTATCAACCATGAACCCGCTGACAATTTCCATTCTGCTTTCCAATCGTCAGCGGCAAATGTCAAACCCTTGTCATGAACTTTATGTGGAAATTGTATTGTATCAATCTTCATGAGGATATGGTTTGAATCGGCCTCGATGATTTCTGATTCGGCATTCAATGGATTGTCCCAATCAATGTTCACGTTCTTAATGAAAATGTTTTCGGAATTGTCCAGGGTAAAAGGCTGGATATGGCCGTGGAAAATAAAATCCGAACCCTGTGCGTCTATGGTGATATTCTTTTTCTTATCAATAAGGACAGCAAGCCTTTTGGGGTTTATATCGTATGTATTGGTTTCAAAATAAGGCCGGAAATAATTTGAATCCGGGTAAAAGTCATATCTCCCCTTTGGGAAAACAATGGTTACAGGATCGTTGTCCAGGTTTTCTATCAACTCATTGATATCCGATGTGATGCTTCGTTTTGTATTTGCATGAATGCCGTAATCACTGACATTTATTGTTTTTTTGGTTAATTCTTGTTTACAGGAAATAAGAATGAAGATGATTGATAATGACAAATAGATTATCCGCATGATTATGGTTTCTTCTTACATCTATGCATTTGTATCTTGAATTAATCCAAATTTTCCTGAAAAATATGGATGTGGGGAAAATGGACTATTTACGTCTTCCTATTTTGACTGGATTTTGCCTGGTATCGAAAACATCACAGATTTCAATCCGGTTTTTTGATTGGTTAATCCAATAAATAATTTTATGGTTTTTATATACCAAATATCGAAATCCATGATTTCTGTTTTTTAACAGCTCCTCTATTTGACCAATTTGGGGATGATTTGCAAGCTTCATGGTTTCATTGGCTATCCCTAAAACCAGTTTTTCGGCTACCTTCAAACTCGCATTCTCTTTGTGATATTCATAGATGTCCCGAAGTTCCTTTTTAGAAAAATCCGTCCAAAATACTTTTAGTCCCATTTTCCAATTTCAGAAATTAAGTTGCTCACTTCTGTCAAATGCCCTTTTTCCGAATCCTCCAGGGACAAATCAATTCTTCTGTTCAGGTCTTCAACGGACATCCGTTCCACATCGTTCGTCGAAATCTTTTTTTTCTCCTTCATTAATAGTTTTTCCAACCGAAAAATAATTTCTTCATTCTGCAATTTGAGGAATTCTTGTATAAAAGATAATTTTCTTGCCTGGATATCCATTTCGTTTATTTTTTTCAAAATTACTAATAATTTAGAAAGTCAAAATGATTTCTCAAAAAGATGATTAAAAGGAAAAAAACATTACGAAATGTATTAAGGAGCTAAATCGCCTTCACGGTTTCCAAGGGCAGCCAGCCAATGCTTCCGTTGGCAATGCGGATTTTGTACCATTCGCCCACTTTGTCGATTACCTGCACTTTTGAGCCTTCGTGGATCACGAACAAATCCACGCTGTTTTCGTTTGGGGAGCTTTTAACGGTAATGGTCGGGGCAAAAACGATGGCCTCTTTCAGGTTCCTCTCCATGGTGAATTTTTGCGAAGCCAATACAAAAGTAAAAACAGACATGACAAGTACTATCAAGCCCGTATAAAACGAGAGTTTCCTGATACGTGTGAAACCAGAGAGCAGGTAAAGCGAAAGCAATACAAAAAACAAAACAAACAAAGCCAAACTTATTTCTGTCCAGGAATCGGCCCGGAAAAGATTGACGAGATCGCGCCACCAGGTTTTGAAAAACAGTTCCGGCAAGGGTTCTATTTTGTCCAGCACTTTCATTTTTGCCACGTTCAGGTTGAAATCCAGGTCCTCATCATAGGGGTTCAGCTTTTTGGCCTTTTCGTAATACAATATTGCCGAAGGGATATCGTCCAGTTTAAAATAGGCATTCCCCAGGTTGTAATACAATGTGCCCGATTCATAACCAGCAGCAATTACCTTCAGGTAATCTTCCACGGCATCGGCATACATCTCTTTGTTGTATTCCTCGTTTGCTTTGTAAAACAATGAATCGGGGCCATTGGCCATAACCGGCACAACCAGCATCAGCATGGCAAACATCAGGATTATGTTTTTTAAAGCCTTCATATTATTTCAATTCATTTTCCATTTTACTGATTACGGTCACGGCTTCGTTGTACAGGTTTTCCATCGTTGAAGTACTGTCGCCCGGGGCAAAGCGGGCAAATTCACAATTGTTCAGGGTCGTGATGAATTGCTGGACGGTTTCCTCTTTTACCTCTTTTTCCGCCAGGGATTCGCTCACGGTACCCATTGACAAATTGGAAAGCGGTATGCTGAACTTATCGCTCAAATATCCCCAGATTGCCTGTGACAGCTCAATATAAAACTCGTCTTTTTTATTGTCCCTGAGAAAAGCGTGGGCTGTTTTTAAACGTTTTTGTGCCACTTTTGTCGCTTTACGGTTACGCATTAAAGCGAGGTTGCTCCTTTTCTTCAATTCCTTTTTCCAGATACTTATAAACAAGATAAACAAAAACAGCGGAACAAAAATAAAAACGTAAAACAGCGTTGAACCGTAAAAGAAAGTCCCGATCAGCATTAAGCCCGGGTTTTGGGTTTTTATATGGCGGATATCTTTCCCAAGATACTTTACGTCCTGATGGTCAACCCCGGTGAAGGAAGTGTTTGCCGCAGAACCATCGCCTTTCGCCACATGGATTGTATATTCAGGGGAAGTCAATGTCACGTACTTCTTTTTGTTCAGGTTATAATAACTGAATTTTATCGCAGGGATCTTAAATTCACCCTGGTTACGCGGGATGATAAGGTATTCAAAAGTCTTTTTGCCGTTTACCCCATTTTGCCCGACAGAAATGTTCTTTGATATTTTCGGGTCATAAACTTCAAAATCGGGGGGGAAATTAATTTCCGGGATGTCTGCAAGCTCCACATTCCCTTTCCCGCTGATCGTGAATTTCAGGTTCAGGGCTTCATTGGCCTTCAATTCGGTTTTGTCGCAGGACGAGTTCAACCGGAAATCGCCCACTGCCCCACTGAAGTTTGCCGGTTTGTTGCTGGTTGGCAAAGGTTTCACATGAAGGGTCAGCCTGTTGGTCTTCAGGTTTACGTCCACGTTCTTCACCCTGTTGAAAAAAGGGTCGTTGAAAAAATTGTCGAAAAAGGGATCTCCGCTCCTGCTGCCACTGCGCCCCTGTGTTTTCAACTGGGCCTGGGTAACTGCAGATGCAGGTTCAATGACCATGTCCCCGCTCCTTTGAGGGAACAAAGCCACTTTTTTTATCTCCGCCACATGGAACTGTTTTCCTTTATAAGTCTCCTGATATTGCACGTAGCTTTGCCGGTCTTTCATCAAATCCTTCACCCAAAACCCACGGAAAGAGGGTTCCTTCTCAAATTGCGGTGCGGAAATATTCACGCGGTAATAAAGCTTATAGGTCACGATTACCTGCTCGCCTTGTAAAGGGCTTTTTTTATCGGCAATTACCCTGATAAAAACATCGTCTTTTAGTTGATCGCTTGCTGAAGTGTTCGTTCCACTATTACCGTTGTTGCCCTGGGCGTTTTGTTGCCTGGACGTGTTCTTGACAACCTGGACTTTTACGGCATTCGATTTGAGTTTTTTGCCATCAACGGTAACCTCAGCAGGGGGAATATCGAAAATACCTTCTTTTTGTGCAGACAAAATATATGTAAACGTGAGCTCAAAAGTTTGGGAAACCCTGCCATTGACAATCTGCATACTGGAGTTCTGGGAAGTGTGCGGCCCTGTAACAACTACAAAATCTTCAATGGCCGGCCCCTTGAAATTCGACCCTTCTGCGCTCAGGGTATAGATAAGGTTAAACCGCTCACCAATCCTTACCACATTTTTTGCAGATGCCTTGAACGTGACACCCTGGGCATTCAACATCCCCATAAATGCGACAAAAGCAATCCCGATGATGAAAATCTGTTTTTTCATGAATATTACTAACGGCAAATTTATCTATTATTATTTAATGCTTTCATCAGGAAGGCACTTTTTTATTTCTGCAACCATAATTTACCAGTCTTTTTCAACTTTCTTGGACTTTCCGGCTTTCATCTTTTGCAATTTTAATTTCTCCAAAGTTTTCTTTTCATTGTTTTTCAAAGCTTCCAACATGCGCTGTGCGTCTTTTTTGGATATCTGCTGTGGTTGCGCTTGTTGTTGCTGTTTGTCCTGATCCTGGTTTTTCCCTTGCTGGTCTTTTTGATTTTTCTGTTGTTGCTTTTCCTGGTCCTGTTTCTGCTGATCTTTCTTGTCCTGGTCCTTTTTGTCCTGGTCCTTTTTGTCCTTGTTCTTGTCCTTGTTCTTATCGTCCTTTTTATCGTCTTTGTTTTTGTCGTCTTTGTTTTGCTGTTGCTGTTGCTCCAGTTTCTTTTTTGCGTACTCCATATTATATTTTGCGTCCATGTTCTTGGGATCGTTCCTCAAAGCCTTTTTGTAAGCTTCGATACTTTCAGGGTACTTTTTCGCTTTCAGCAATGAATTCCCAAGATTATAATAGGCCTCCGAACGTTCTTGTTTTTCAGAAAGCAATTCGGCCTGGTTATTGAAAATCTTAGCGGCATCTTCGTAACTTTCCTGTTTGTAAAGCGCATCGCCAAGGTTGAACTGGCCTTTGTTGGATCCTGGGTTTTCCTCCAGGGCCTTCATATAATCCACTTCGGCATCCTTGTAATTTTCCTCTGCATAAAGCTTGTTCCCTTTGCGGATATACTTGTTCTCCTTTTGGGCAAAAAGCCCAACAGATAACAACAGGACAATATTTAATATGACAAATCTCATTTTTGCTTAAATAAATCAAATTTACTGAACCATTTGCTTTTCCGTTCAAAGATAAAAAGCTCGATGAGGAAAAACAGGAGCGCTGCCCCGATAAAATACTGGAAGCGGTCTTCGTAATCGGAATACATTTTACTCTCAAACTCCGTTTTTTCCAATTTATTGATTTCTTCCAAAACTTTGCTCAGGCCGGCACGTGAATTATTCGCCCTGACATACACACCGTTTCCGGCATCGGCAATTTGCTGCAACATGTTTTCGTTCAATTTGGTGATGATGGTCGTGCCCTGTCTGTCTTTTTTATAACCCGTCCGCCTTCCATAGGAATTATACTCGGGAATAGGTGCGCCATCCGGCAACCCCATTCCAATCGTAAATACATTGATTCCCTTTTTCGTGGCATCTTTTGCGGCTTCGATGGCATCATCCTCATGGTTTTCGCCATCGGTAATCACCACAATGGCCTTGCTGTGCGTATCATCGGTGAAAGAACTTTTGGCCAGATCAATTGCTTCGCCAATGGCCGTTCCCTGTGTTGGTACTACTTTCGTATCTATGGTGTTCAAAAACAATTTTGCTGCCGCATAATCCGTGGTTATGGGAAGTTGTGTATAAGCCTTTCCGGCAAAAACGATAATCCCAATACGGTCGCCTCCCAATTTGTCGATTAATTTTGAAATGGCCTGTTTTGAACGTTCCAGGCGATTGGGCTTGATGTCTTCTGCCAACATGCTATTGGAAACATCGAGGCAAATCATCATGTCGATCCCTTTACGTTCGCCCTCCATCAATTTTGAGCCAACCTGTAAGTTTGCCAGGCCCAGGATCAGAAACGCAAAGCCAAACATCATCAATACAAATTTAATGACCATCCTGGGAATTGAGATTGCCGGCATCAAACGCTTTATCACAGACCATTCACCAAAAGCAGCAAGTTTTTTCCTCCGCCAGGTGAGCATCAGCATAAATACAATCGCCATCAATGGGATCAATGCCAAAGCATATAAAAAAGCCGTATGTTCAAACTGGAGCATTGTGTTTTAATTTATTATCCATTTTTAATCCTATCTGTTAGGTGTTATGCTCATGCTACGTTTCAATTTTAAAAAAACAATTCAATATTCGCAACAAATCCCTAACTTGCAATTTCTCAACTCATAACCGATAACCATTACGGCACCGAACGAAAAGCCGTATTCCTAAATATTATTTCCAATCCAATCAAAATAAACGCAACCAGGGCAAACGGGAAAAACTCTTCCTTGGTCCTTTCTATTTCCGCTACGTCGATTTTCGATTTTTCGAGTTTGTCTATTTCCCGGTAAATCTCCCTCAGCTTTTTGTTGCTCGTGGCCCTGAAATACCTTCCATCGGTCATTTCGGCAACCTGCTGCAACAATTGCTCGTCTATCTTAACATCCACATA
>JAJRTT010000105.1 GCA_024278155.1 Bacteroidota bacterium
AGAATTCGACAAAATAATGATTGCAACCCAGCGATAGGATAAAAAGCCAGGCAACTTTACGGTTTTTAAATTCTCCCGATATTTTATATACCGCATAAAACGAAAGAGGGGCCAACAACAAATTGGGAAGGCGCAAACTAATATTGCTCAGCCCAAAGGCAGAATATGACAAATAGGCAAAAGCACTGTTCAATATGTGGTTGTTTGCGTCCCAGATAGCATTCCAGGGCATAAACCTACCCGTTTGCACATAATAAAAAAAGGTGGATATTTCATCCGTGACCAAAGGTACGTAAATTGCCCTTAGCCATAAATATATCCAGATGAGAGCAAACAAGAAAAACGCAAAAAGCTTTTCGGCCCGGTTCGATATATTCATCATCGCCACAATTTGTTGATCCAACAAGAAACAAAAATACACTATCTGGATAAATTTGGGCGATTATTTTCCCTCGATTCCCTGATTTATACCGTTACCTGATTTTATCCTACCGTTAACTGGTTTACCGTTGCATTTTCAACATTGAGCAACTAATTTTATCCACACAAAAAGAGCCAAGTCAGCATGAAATGCTTTTTAAATTCCTTTCTTATGACTTATTCAAGTAAACCTGAATTTATGTTGTCTGGCTTTTTTTTCTTTTTTTAAGATGTTCGGGGCGATATTGAAATATTGGCATTTATTATCTCGTTTATTATTGTTATTTTTACGAAATAGAAACTAATTACATTTTTCAACAAAGCAAAAAAGTGAAATGAAAATACCATTCGCACGATTTATTGCCGCTATGGCAATTCTTGTAATGTCCCATATATCATATGGTCAACAGGAAGGCTCGGAATGGTATTTTGGGAGTTTTGCAGGGATGTCCTTTCAGAGCGAGCCACCCACAGCTTTGTCAAACGGTGCGTTAAACACAAGTGAAGGCTGTTCTGCAATTTCCAATTCGGAGGGCGAACTCCTTTTTTATACCGATGGGATTACCATTTATAACAGGAATCACGATGTAATGCTAAATGGCACCGAGCTAAGCGGCAACTCATCTTCCACTCAATCCGGCGTTATTGTCCCTGTACCAGACGACCCTGATGTTTATTATGTGTTCACGGTCAGCAACCTTGATTGGAGTTCCAACATGGAAGGCTTCAGGTATTCAAAGGTTAATATGCAGTTGGATGGGGGAAAAGGGGGCGTTGTGCCCGGCGAAAAAAACATCCTGCTGTTTGAACCAACCACGGAACGGATTACTTCGGTCAAGAATTACAATGAATTTGGGATTTGGGTGATTGGCCACGAATGGGAAAGTAATCGTTTTATTTCTTTCCTCGTTTCTGCAAATGGCATTGATATCAACAACCCCGTGTATTCCAATGTGGGCCTGATACACGAAGACCCGATCAACAATGGCAAGGGATATATGAAGGCTTCTGCATCGGGAGACCGTATCGCAGTGGCAATTCAAATGTCGAACATAATCCAGGTATTTGATTTCAACAATGTGAACGGGAAAATCTCCAACCCTATTACCCTACCGGCAGGGGATTTGCCATATGGCCTTGAATTTTCACAGGACTCCCGCTTTCTTTATGCCGATGAAAGATATGACGATCATTTGTACCAATGGGACCTGGAGGCGGGCAATGAGAACGCCGTGATCGGTTCCAGGAAAACCGTTGGCGTTTTTGGCAAAAAACTGGGCGGGGCATTGCAAATGGCGCCCAACGGGAAAATCTATATTGCCCATAAATCGCAAAAATCCTTAAGCATTGTCCATGCACCAGACAACGAAGGCCCTGCCTGCAATTTTGAATATGCTGCATATGACCTTTGCGAAACTTGTCTTTCAAAAGAAGGCCTCCCCTCTTTTATCCAAAGTTATTTTAACGTGGTCTGGATCGAACATGAACATCAATGTGTAAATGACACAATCTTTTTTACAGTATCTGACACTTCCGGTATACAAGCCATTTCCTGGAATTTCGGAGACCCACAAAGTGGTGCTGCCGACAGTTCGCAACTTTTTTTCCCTTGGCATATTTATACCGAACCCGGAAGTTACGAAGTAACAGCGACCATAACCCATATTACCGACAAAACGATTACCAAAACAATAGAAATACTGCCCCTTCCAGATGTTGATTTGGGTGATGACCGGTTAATTTGTGACGGGGATTCCATTGTTTTTTATTCCGGGGAAGGATTTGACTCCTATCAATGGATGGATGACAATTCCTATACTTCATCTCTTTTTACGGCTTATCAGGAAGGCGATTATTGGGTCAGGGTAACGGATATATGTGGCACGGACTACGATACGGTGTTTCTTGGTGTACAGGAATTGCCCGAAGTAGATTTGGGAAATGATACGGTGATCATGTACAACACGACCATAATGCTGGATCCGGGAAACGATTATAGCAACTATGTATGGCAGGACGGCAGCAACCTATCCGAATATATTCTGGATTATCCGGGCACCTATTGGGTGGAAGTACAGAACGATGGTGGTTGTAAAACTTCTGACACCATTTACGTTGAGGCTATCCCATTTTCGATCCATGTGCCAACAGCATTTTCCCCAAATGGAGATGGGTTGAACGACACATTTCGGGCAATGGCCTCGTATGAAGCAGAAATCGAATTTCGTATGTCGATTTTCAACAGATGGGGCGAACGGGTTTTTAAGTCAAAAAGGATTGAGGATGGATGGGACGGCACCTTCAACAATATGCCCTGCCCCATAGGAGCCTATATATGGGTGATAGATGCCTCCGGTTTTGAAGAAAACGAATTCTTTAGGGGTGAATCCAAAATAAGGGGAAACCTCACCTTACTAAGGTAAGGCCTTATTTCAAACACATTTTCCCGTAAAACAACGGAGCATTTCCAAAGTCTCCTTTTCTGCCTCTATATAACCCATATGACCAACCTCTCCCAACAATAACACGTCGCTATGATTTGCTAAAAGGGCTTGCTCCAAAATTGTGGTTGCCGGAATGCGTTTGTCTTTTTTCCCGGCAATAAACAATATAGGGACAACCAATTTATCAAGAAGTCCAAATTTTTCCGTACGCTCCTTCATTCCCCTTAGGGCGGCAATAATCCCTTCTTTACTTGTAAGCCTTGCGCTGCTTTTCAGGCTTTCGATTTGCCTACTGAATTTTTGGATATTTTCAGGGGCAAACAAATCCGGTATAAAATTGCTGATAAAACCAGATCGGTCTTGCCCAACAATTTGAACAGTGCGTTCCCTGTTCGCTTTGGCCTCCTCTGTGTCGGCAGCAGCCTGTGAATGGAAAAGGCAAAGACCGGTAAGGTGTTCAGGATACTTATCAGCAAAGGCAAGTGCCGTATATCCTCCCATGGAATGGCCAACCATGACCACTTTTTCAATTTGTTCCTGTTCCATGACCGCTTTCACCGAACCGGCCATTAGTTCCATGGAATGTGTTTTGCCAATCGATTGGCTTTTCCCAAAACCAGGTAAATCAATACGGACAACAGTATGTTCCAGTAAAAGTACGTCTGAAAAACGATCCCACATTTCCAATGATTCCAGAAAACCATGAAGAAGGATAATTGGTTTCCCCTTGCCTTCCACTTTATAGTGGATACTTTTCCCCTCAAAAATCACATTTCCTATCATTGATTGTTTGTTAAATGAAAACACAAGATTAAATGCGAAATTAGATAAATAATTTTGGTTGCGGGTGTGAAGAATGCTCGATAAAACCGAATTACCAGATATTATGACCAAGAAAAGCCCCTTGCGATAAGGGGCTTTTCTTGTGATTCCGCTGGGGCTCGAACCCAGGACCCACGGCTTAAAAGGCCGTTGCTCTACCAACTGAGCTACGAAATCATTTTTTCGAGGTGCAAAAGTAAATCTTTTTTTATTTAAATCAAGAAGTTTTTTTAATTTATTTTTCCGAGTTGTTTTCACTGAAATTCCGGGACATAAACCAATTATCCCTTGGTATCTTAATTGAAGTCTCCATGCAAGGCAAGCCAAATACAATCAGGGTTATCGCTGGTCTCCAATACACGGTGTTTTTTATGGGCTGGGATAATCAAATAATCACCTTTTAACATTTCGATATGCTTCTTATCCCCAAACTCCAATATTGCCTTTCCCTGGACAAGCATCACCCATTCATCCTTTTCCTGATCATACCACTTCCCCGGGGACTTCAATTCACCATGTGTCATTATCTTCTCCAACAACAGGCTTTTTGACCTTAAAAGTGTCTCGAAGGTTTCACCTCTTTCAATTCGTTTTTCGGTGAATTTAAAAATACTGCCACGAACCATTTCCATTTTCCCCATAACCTATATGCAACAGACAATTAAACAATCCCCTTTCCTTCCCTAACAACGACGATGTCACCTCCCGTACAATCAACTATGGTGGATGGTGTATTATCGCCATAACCGGAATCGATTACTATATCGACCAAATTTCCATATTTTTCGTAAATCAATTCAGGGTCAGTGGTGTATTCAATAATTTCGTCCTCATCGTGAATGGATGTTGACATGACCGGATTCCCCAATTCCCGAATGATATGCAGGGGGACATTATTGTCGGGAACACGGATACCAACGGTTTTTTTCTTGCTTTGGAAAATCTTTGGCACATTTGTATTTGCGTTCAGGATAAACGTGAAAGGGCCTGGAAGAGAACTCTTCATCAGCTTGAACACTTCGTTGCCAATGGGTTTCGTGAAATCCGACAATTGACTTAGGTCATGACAGATGAACGAGAAATTTGCTTTTTGTTTCTTGATCCCTTTTATCTGCGCTACCCGGTCGATGGCCCTGGGTTTGTAGATGTCGCAACCCATCGCATAAATTGTATCGGTCGGAAAAATTATCACCCCTCCATCATTCAGGCATTCGGCAACGACCCGTATTTGTTTCTCGCTTGGATTGTCAGGATAAATCTTTAACAGCATAATAAAATCGAATTTTTAAAGTGCCCAAAGATAGGAAATATTCAATGTCCACTTGGGTTTATAGCATTGATTATCTTGATTCAAATTTTAACCGCAAAATAAAATACTTGATTTCGCCTTCCAGATTTCTTATATTGTGCCGCAAAATATCAATCCCTAAAAAATCAAGAAAATGTAATGTCCCGTATGCAATGCATCAGGTTTACCCGAAGATGCAAAATCCTGTCCAAACTGTGGCGCCGATCTGGAAGCCCTGCAATTAACAAAAATGATTAAAAAGTCTGGAAAAGGCCGGCTTATCTTTGGTTACCTTGCCT